>DATBUE010000070.1:0-2789 GCA_036516375.1 Noviherbaspirillum sp.
CGCCGTGCGTCGGGCATCGTCCATGTTGCGCGTGGGCTCGCCCAGCAGGAACAGTTCTCCGTCCGTGGGCCGGTCGAGCAGGCCGATCAGGTTGAGCAGCGTGCTCTTGCCCGAGCCGGAGGCGCCCACGAGTGCAGCAAAGTCGCGGCGTTGCAAGCGCAGATCCAACCCGTGCAGCACTTCCACTTCGGTCGGCTTGCCGACGTTGTAGCTTTTCCGCAGGCCCTGCAGGCGCAGCACCTCCTGACCGGCATCGTGTTCAGACATGACGGATCGCCTCCACCGGATCGAGGGAAGCGGCGCGGCGCGCCGGGACCGCGGCGGACAGGGTGCCAGTGACGGTCGCCAGTGCTGCGGCAGCCACCAGCAGCCAGGGATCGACCGGGATGTAGAACAGTTTCGGTCCGAAGGTGTTGAATGCCGCCACCAGGGCGTAACCGGCCATCCCGCCCAAGAGCGAGCCGGCCAGTCCGAACAGGGCCCCCTGGACCAGGAACACGCGCAGCATCTGTTGCCGTGTCGTGCCCATCGCGCGCAGGATGCCGATCTCGCGCGTGCGCTGGACCACGCTCACCGACAGCACACTGGCAATGCCCAGGGCCACGCTCAGAGCCACGAACACGCTGATCATGCGCGTGGAAAGGCTTTGCGAGCGCAGGGCATTCATCAGTTGTGCATTGGTGTCCATCCAGCTTTCCGCCTTCAGCCCGGTGAGACGGGCGATGTGCGCGGCGATGTCCTGCGCATCGAAAATGTCCTGCACGGTCACGTCGATCATCGTCGCCGCCCCAGGCAGGTTGAGCAGGGACTGTGCTTGCTTCATGTCCAGGTAAACGTAGCGCGCATCCAGCTCGCGCACGCCCAGCTCGAAGATGCCGGCGACGTTCACCACGCTCTCGCGCCCCTGGCCGCCGTCCAGGCGCAGCTTGTCGCCCACGCCCATGCCGAGGTCGCTAGCCAGTTGCTTGCCGATCACCGCGTCGCCCGCGCCGATGCGAAACACACCGGCGACGATGTCGTCCTGGATCGGGATGATGCGCTGGTAGCGCGGCGCATCGATGCCCATCAGCGCCACCGATTGCAGCGCCTCACCCCGGCGCGCGAACGCCGGCCCCGAGATCAGCGGCGACACGGCCGTGATTCGCGGCAGCGTGTCGAGCACGTCGCGCACCTGTTGCCAGTTGTTGATTGAGCGCAGGCGCTGCGCGCGCTGGGTTTCCAGCAGCAACTGCACGCTGCCCGCAGGTGGCGGCAGGACACGATTGCGCTCTTGCGCGGGCTGTACCTTGATGTGCGCCTGCGTGCCCAGCGTGCGATTGATGATGTTGCCCTGCAGCCCATGAATCAGCGCAGTGAGGAAGACGATCACGGCAACGCCAACGGCGATGCCGACCAGGATCAGTGTGCTCTGCGCCTTGCCTTCACGCAGGAACCTGATCGCTATCGTCCACTCGATCCACATCCGCATCAGTCCAGCCTGGCGGGCAGCTCATTGCGCGTGGCAGGGTCAATGCCAGGCCGGGCGGGCACCACGCGTACGCGTTCGCCCGGAGAGAGTGCCGCCCTTGCGTCTGCCAGCACCCAGTCGCCAGCCTGCAAGCCGGCGGTGACTTCCGTCTCGGTCATGCCACGTAGCCCAAGCTGCACCCGGCGTCGCGCTACGCGCCCATCGGCGACGACCCACAGCTCGGCATGGTTGCCATCCAGCGACGCCAGTGCATTGTTGGGAACCACGATGGCCCGCTCCCGGAATCCGGTTTCCACGTTCACCGACACGGTCATGCCTTGGCGCAGGAAACCGGGTACCGGAGCCACCGCGAGGCGCACATCCACGGTGCCGCGTTGCGGGTCCACACTGGGTGCGATGAAGCTGACCTTTGCCGGAAACGGGCGCGCCGGATAGGCGTCGGCGATGCACATTGCCGCTTGGCCGACGGCGAGCGCTTCCAGGTTCTTTTCATCCAGCGGCACCTCGATTTCGGTATTGCCGTTGCGCGCGATTTCGAACAAGACGCGCCCGGGTTGCACGAGATCGCCGGGTTCCGCATTACGGGTCAATACGGTACCTGCGACTTCGGCACGGATCGTCGTCTTGGCCAACTGCGCCCTGGCGCTTGCCACCCGGGCGCGCGCCGCCGCTTCGTTGGGTTTGCCGGCGCCGAGAGATCCAGCCGTCAACCGAGCCTGATCGAGGGCAGTGCGGGCGACAATCTCGGCCTGGGCTGCCTGTTCCATGGATTCACGCGTGATCATGTTGCGCTGGAACAGCTCCCGACGGCGCTGCGCTTCGCGGCTCGCCTGATCCAGCCGTGCCTGCGCCTCGCGCAAGGCCGCCCGCGCTTGAGGACGTGTCGACTGCTGCAATTGCGCCAACGCCGCTTCGGCCTCGCGCACGGCGGCTTCGAGATCGTCCGCGCGCAATACTGCCAACACGTCGCCGGGCTGCACGACGTCACCCTCCTGCACGCGGCGCTCGACCACCACCCCGGTCACCGGGCTGCCGACCTGGGCGCGCGAGACTGCCGTCACCCTTCCGGTCGCGACCACCTTCTGTACCAGCGGTCGCGCTACCACTTCGTAGCCCGCCAATGCCGGCCCGCCCGCTTTCTGCATGAGTACCCATGTCAGCGTGCCGACGACCAGACAGGCAATAACGACGAGGAAGACGATACGTCTGGCAGCGGGGCTCGGGGCGTGCATGGTGGTCACCATGTTAATCAATCGAAGGCTGTGACTATTGTGGTGGACGAGCTTCGGTGCGAAGACGTTTTTCCGTGCCCTGAATGCAA
>DATBUE010000071.1:0-5321 GCA_036516375.1 Noviherbaspirillum sp.
CTAGAGCGGATTCGCCCTGACTGGCTCAGTCGAGGCCGAGGCGGATTGGTCACGGAACAAGGCGCGGCGACGCGACATGGCGGGCGCCATGGCAAGGAGCCGCAACGCCGTGCCGTGGGCAAGCCGTCCGGCATCGGCGAGCTGGTCAGGGCGAATCCGCTCTAAATCTTCACGCGCTTGCGGTAGCTTCGGCTGCTCGCAGCGCACTTCACGCCCCGTCGTGCCTCGTGCCGGCGGGGCGTTTGTTTTTCAGACGGGCTTGTCCGTACCCTTTCAGACAGCGCGTGCGTAATAGATGGTCAGGAAAGGCAGGCCATCGCGCCCGCATCCGGTTGAAACATGGCCGAGCTTGGCGCCGGGCAGGGTTGCGAGGTAGGCGTCCAGGATGGCAGGCGCAATTCCGAAGCAGGCTGCGGCTTGCTCCAGGAGCGGTGCCAGTTCGTGCAGCGCCATGTCCGCGGCGTACAGGTTGATGTCGCAGGAAAGCCGGGGATTGTCTTCCTCGGAAACGTCGAGGTACAGCAAGGAGGTGGCCGGACAGCGCGTGCCTGCTGCCGTCACGATGGTGCGCGCCGCTGCGGCAAGTGTGTGGCGATCGGCATGCAGCGACGTAACGCGCTTCAGCATCTGCTCCAGCGTCAGCCCGCGAAGCAAGCGGTAATGCGAGAGCGCACGGCGCTGCGGTTGCTCCGGATCCCATTTGTAACCGGTGTACAGCAAGCTGCCTGAGCCGGAAGTGCCCTCGGCCTGTTCGTATTCCTGATACACCTTGCGCACCACGCCCTCGCTACCCGCCTCATGCCCGAAATGCAGGAAGCGGGTACGCGGCAGATCCGCCATGAACCGTGTGCGGAATTCATCTGGCACATCCAATCCATCAAGGATTTCAAGCAGTTGCTGCTGCCCCAGACGCTCGCGGTGAATGCCAAGCAGGAAGCGCTCGGTCAGCAAGCGTCCCGGAAGAAATTTGAACGAGCGTTCATATCCATTCAAGGGTAGGTTCTTCAGCAGGCGATACATCCGGGCGCCGGGAGCACCCAGCGCTTCGCGCCCTGGGTGCAAGCCCGTGCGCCGGTCGGTTTCGCTCCCGCAGACCGCGTCGTGCTCCGACCATGAGGCACCATGGATTTCAGCATGGGCGGCCAGCGTGTCTCGCAATTTATGCAAGAGCACAAGTGCGGTGAGAGCGGGCAGGGCTATCTCGCGGTTCTGTTTCGGGCTTGAAACAGAACCGGAAAACTGAATGAGCAGGCCAGGGCGGCCCCAAGCCACTTCGCAATCTTTTGCCTGAAAAACGGAATCATCTGATGTTTCCATACCACTCATTTATTCGGTTTTTCCGAGATTGACGCAAAGGGAAATTCAGTTATGGAAGGATAAATTTTCCGTACGGAAAATTTGGAAAGACGATTAAAACCTTTTTTCTCAATTCGCCTTAATTTGTAACATTTTTTGTAGACATGCCTGAGGGCATCCTTTAAATTTGCCCCGGTATTCATAGTGGTTGTCGGCAATATTCGGTCTCGAACGTGCAAACGGAAGAGGGCGGCGGACATTCCATATCCCTCCCGGTTCTGCAGAAAAAATGAACAAAAATTCCCCGCGCCTGGCGGCGCTTGCCCTGATTGCCTGGGCGCTGCCCGTCCTGTGCGTCGCCGAAACCCTGGCCGACGTTTACCAGCTGGCCCGGGAGAGCGATCCCAAGTACCGGGCGATGCGCAGCGAATTCGAAGCGACCGAATTTGCCACAAAGGAGGCGCGCGCGGAGCTGCTGCCATCGGTCGGCCTGAATTACACGCGTTCCACGATTCAGCAGAACATCACGCAGAGTGAAAACGCCGTGTTCGCCACCGGACAGGCGAAGTACCCCACCACCGAGCAGACCATCACGATCAACCAGCCGGTGTTCCGGCTTAGCGCCTGGCGTCGCTACAGCCAGGCCAAGGCGAGCGAGAAGCAAGCCGCCGCTGCCTGGGCCGCCGCCGAGCAGGACCTGATCATGCGTACCGCGACTGCCTACCTGGCCGTGCTCGCCGCGCAGGATGCGCTGGCGCTGGCCAAGGGCGAGCAGGAATCGATCGGGCGCCAACTGGAACTGGCCCAGGCCAAGTATTCGAGCGGTCAGCTCACCGTGGTCAATCTGCACGATGCTCGTGCGCGCAACGCGATGAAGGAGTCCGAAGTCATCGCCGCGGAAAGCGATCTGGCCGACAAACAGCAGGCACTGCGCGAAATCATCGGCAAGGTGCCCGCAGCTTATTCCGTGCTGCCGGCAACGATTCCCCTGATCGCGCCCGAGCCGCGCGACGCCGAGCAATGGGTCAGCACCTCGCTGGACGGCAACCTGCTGCTGGAAGCGCGCAAGATGGCCGTCGAAGTGGCGCGCCAGGAAATTGCGCGCCAGAAGGCCGGTCACTGGCCCAGCCTCGATTTCTCCTACAGCCGCAACGTCAACAACACCGGCGGCAGCCTGTTCGGCGGCGGTAGCGTGGTCAACACCAACCAGATGATGCTGCGCCTGACCGTGCCGATCTACGAGGGCGGCGCCACCAGCGCGCTGACCGGGCAGGCCGTCAAGCACCACGAATCCGCACTGGAAGACCTGGAGCGCGATCGCCGCCAAGTCGAACGCCAGGCGCGCTCCGCCTATCTCGGCGTCATGAGCGGCATGGTGCGCGTCAATGCCTTGAACCAGTCGGTCGGCGCACTGGAAAGCGCGAAGAAGCTCAAGGAAGAGGGCTACAAGGCCGGACTCACGACGGTGCTGGCCGTGCTCGACGCCGAACGCGATCTGTACGCGGCACGGCGCGATGCGGCGCAGGCGCGCTACGACTATCAGATGAACGTGCTGCGCCTGAAGCAGGCCGCCGGTTCGCTGAGTGAGGAAGACTTGCTGCATCTGAGCAGGTTGATGCAGTAAGAGCCGCAACGGTTCCAGCAATTCACCCACTTGCCGCAGCAAAAACGCTGCGGCGAGATGAAACAAAAACAAACAGGCAAGACGGGGTAGCACATGGCACGCAAAACAATTCGAGCAATCGGTAACCGTATTGCGGATTCGATGCGAAGTAGGAGCCGCAGGACGGCGCCCCGGAAGAAAACGCTGTTCGAAGCACTCGAACAGCGTTTTCTGCTTTCTGCGGAACTGGTCGTTCCGCCGCCTCCGCCGCCGCAAGCAGTGCTGGAAGCACCGCTGGAACTGAACCAGCCGGGACAAATCAAGGTCACGTTGCAGATCGACGATGCGGGCTCCGCCGGCACGATCGGCGAGAGCAACCTGAGCCAGTCCGATCCGGTGCAGGGCGCGGAATCGAGCGCTACCCCGACTGCGGCGCTGGATGCTGCCGCTGCTCGTCCCGGCAGCCTGATTGCGCTGGCCGACTTCGCGGCCTTCATGCAGGACCGTCCCGCGGCCTCGCAAGTCGTCATCGTCGACGCCGGGATTCCGGACGTGGACAAGGTGGTGCAGGGCATCGCTGACGCGCTTGCCACTGGTGACGACACCCAAGATCCGTCTGCAGTTTCCGAAGACGCCGAGTCCGCCGATGTCGTACTTCCCTCGGTCAACACCTCCAGCGAAGGCCCTCAAGTGCGATGGCTGCGTCAGAACGGCGTCGACATCATCGTGCTCGATGCGCGTTACGACGGCATCGAACAGATCGGCTCCATCCTTTCCTCCTACCAGAATCTCGATGCAGTCCAGGTGCTCTCGCACGGCGACAGCGGCGCGCTGCAGCTCGGCACCAGCCAGCTGAACGGCGAGAACCTGCAGGATCACGCAGCGCAGGTGCAGGCATGGGGTGCCGCACTGCGCAGTGGCGGCGACATCCTGCTCTACGGTTGCGATGTGGCGCAGGGCGCCTACGGCGTCAATTTCGTGCAGAGCCTGGCGCAGCTCACCGGCGCCGATGTCGCGGCCTCGGACAATGCGACCGGGGATGCGGCCAAGGGCGGCAACTGGCTGCTGGAACACGCGACCGGCAACATCGAGGCGCAGACCGTGCGCCTGCAGGCCTACTCCTGGCTGCTCGACAACATGAGTGGCACCAGCGGCGACGATACGCTAATCAGCACCGCGATGGCCGACCACATGACGGGCCTCGCGGGCAACGATACCTACAAGTTCAGCGACAACTGGGGCATCGACACCGTGTCCGACAGCGCGGGCATCGACACGCTCGATTTCTCGCTGGTGACGAAGAACCTGACCTTCACCATCCGCACTGACGGCAGCATCCTTGTCACCGATGGCACCGCGGACAACACCGTCACTGCGACCGGCATCGAGAACCTGATCGGCGGCAGCGGCGTCAACACCTTCGTCTTCGAGAATGGCGCAACTCTGGCGGGCACCATCTCTGGCAAGGCCGGCGGCGACGACGTGCTGGACTACAGCCGTTACACGACGGCGGTGGCGATCAATCTCGCCACCAATGCGGCCACCGGCACGCAGGGCGCGACCAACATCGGGCGCGTCATTGGTGGCAACGGCGTCAACACGCTGACCGGCGCCAACGAAGAGGCGGTGTGGAAGATCACGGCGGCCGGCAGCGGCAAGATCGGCAACTATCTCTCGTTCTCCGGCTTCGCGAACCTCGTCGGCGGCACCGCGAGCGATACCCTGGACTACAGCGGCTACGCCACGGCTATCACGGTCGATCTCTCCGCCAGCAGCGCAACCGGTTTCAGCACGATCACAGGCTTCAACAACGTCATCGGTTCGGCCTTCGCCGACACCATCATCGGCGATGACGGCGACAACATCCTGAGCGGCGGACTCGGCAACGACTTCATCAAGGGCGGCGGCGGCCACGACACGCTGGCCGAGCTGCGCGACGCCGACATGGTGCTGACCGACACCAAGCTGACCATTGGCTCGGAAGTCGACACCTTCGAAGGCATGGAGGCGGCATCGCTGACCGGCGGCGCCGGCAACAACAGGCTGGACGCTTCGGCCGTCACCACACTCACCGTCTACCTGGATGGTGACGACGGCGACGACGTGCTGCTCGGCGGCGCGCTGAACGACACGCTGCTCGGTGGCCTCGGCAACGACAGCCTGGATGGCGGCGATGGCGACGATACCTTGAGCGGCGGTGGTGGCGTGGACACCATCGTCGGCGGCGATGGCATCAATACCTTGGTGGAGTCGGGTGACACGCGCTTCGTGCTGACCGATGCCACGCTCGACATGGGCCAGGGCACGTCCGAAGTCCAGACCATCAGCTTCACCGGTACCGTCACCGGCGGCACCTTCGTCCTCACCTACAAGGGCGAAAAGACTTCCGTACTGGCGCATGACGCCGATGCGCAGACCGTGC
>DATBUE010000072.1:0-5017 GCA_036516375.1 Noviherbaspirillum sp.
CAGGCTCGAAGCTGTCGATTTCGTCCCGCAGCAGGCTGCGCGGGCAACGCTGATCGGATTGATCCTGCTCGCGCTGCTGACCGGCCCGGGCGCACTCGCGATGCGCTATTGCCGACTCCCCAACCCCTGGTTCCTCGGGCCGCTGCTGGTGGCCATTGCACTGGCCGCCGGCGAAGCAGCACCGTCGCCGGTACCGGCAGTGCTTTCCAACCTGGCGCAACTCGTCATCGGCGTGAGCCTGGGCGTGCGCTTCAGCCCGCAGTTCTTGCAAACGGCGCCGCGCTGGCTTGCGCGCGTTACTGCCGGTACGTTCGTCATGCTGGTTTGCTGTGCAGCCTTCGGGCTGGTGCTGGCGCACGTCGCCGGCCTGCCTGCGGCGACCGCGATTCTCGGCACTGCGCCCGGCGGCATGACGGAGATGTCCATCACGGCCAAGGTGCTCCAGCTCGGCGTGCCGGTAGTCACGGCCCTGCAAGTGATGCGGCTCGCAGTCGTACTGGTTCTCGTGCGGCCCGGTTACCGGATGTGGGCGCGGCGTCTGGCCGTCGAAGAATAAGTGTGTCTCCTTCACGTCATGGCAAACATGAGAAAAGCTCATTTCAACCCGACAAATTGTCGGTTGTCCCTGCTCTGGCGCGCATGGAGAATTCTTGACTGGAGACTGATGCCATGAATACCACTACAAACAACGACGACGACTGGTTGGCCTACCGCGGGCGATACGTCAATGTGACCTTCATGTTGAAGAAGGGCGCGGCGGAATACCTGGTCACCATTCGCGACGGCCATGTGAGCCAGATCAAACCCGGACCTCACGTCATGCCGCGCTGGACCTTCGCGCTCGTGGCCGACGATGACGCGTGGGAGCGCTACTGGGCGCCGCAGCCGCAGCCGCGCTTTCACGACCTGATGGCGATGGTCAAGTTCAAACGACTGCGGGTTGAAGGCGACCAGGCAGTCTTCATGTGCAACCTGTTGTACTTCAAGGAGCTCGTCAGCCAGCTCGGGAGACAGATTCATGCGCTCTAGGAAGGAAGCCGTAGTCGGCGGCTACGTCCATGTCGGGATCGGCGGGCGCGAATGCCGCGTGTATTACGAAACAGCGGGGGCAGGTCAGCCACTGCTGTGCCTGCACACCGCGGGCAGCGACTCGCGCCAGTACCGCGGATTGCTGAACTCCGAAGCACTGACCGCGCAGTACCAGGTGATCTGCTTCGACATGCCCTATCACGGTAAGTCGTCGCCACCTGCGGGGTGGGAGACGCACGAGTATCGGCTCACCAGCGAACTGTATGTCGAGACCATCCTGAACGTCATGGAGGCACTGGAGATCCGCAATCCGGTCGTGATGGGTTGCTCCATAGGCGGGCGCGCGGTGCTGCATCTCGCGTTGAAGTGTCCGGAACGTTTCAAGGCACTCATTGGCCTGCAGTCCGGCGCCCATGTGAATCCCTACTACGAACTCGACTGGTTGCACCGGCCGGACGTGCACGGCGGCGAGGTATGTGCGGGAATCGTCTCGGGTCTGGTCGGGCCGCATGCCGCGAACCGCGATCGTTGGGAAACGCTGTGGCATTACATGCAGGGTGGGCCGGGTGTCTTCAAGGGCGATCTGCATTTCTACAAGGCCGAGGGCGATCTGCGCGGCATGGTGCAGCAGATCGATACGCGCAAGTGTCCCCTCTACCTGCTGACCGGCGAATACGACTATTCGTGCACGCCGGAAGACAGCGAGGATCTGGCGCGCCTGATTCCCGGAGCACAACTTCAGTTCATGCCCGGCATCGGACACTTCCCGATGAGCGAGGCGCCGGAGGCCTTTCTGAACCATTTGCTGCCGGTATTGCAGCGCATTCAAGAAACGGGTGACCAAGAATGAAAGTCGGATTTATCGGACTGGGACGCATGGGCTATGCCCTGGCCTCCCATTTGTTGCGCAACCAGGTCGAGCTGATCGTCCACGACATCCAGTCCGCCCCGGTGGACAAGTTCGTTGCGCTGGGCGCGGCGCGCGCTGCCGATGTGCAGGAGCTTGCCCAACGCGCGGACGTGGTGTTCACGATGCTGCCGGGACCGAAGCAGGCGCGTGAGGTGATCCTCGGCGCTGCGGGCGTGCTCGCTGGCTTGCGGCCCGGTTGCTTCCTGGTCGAGCTCAGCACCATCGACACCGATACCGTGGATGAACTTGCGCGTGCTGCGCGCGAGAAGGGCGTGCGCTTCGCGGACGCCCCGGTAGGCCGCCTGGCTGCGCATGCGGACCGCGGCGAGTCGCTGTTCATGCTCGGTGCCAGTGAAGCGGACCGTCCCGAACTCGAGCCGGTGCTGCTGAAGATGGGCAGCACGGTCCTGCATTGCGGGGAACCCGGTTCCGGCACGCGCATGAAGCTGATCAACAACCTCATGGTGCTGTGCTATTGCCAGCTCAATTCCGAGGCCCTGGTGCTGGCCAGTTCGCTCGGCCTGGACGTGCGCAAGACCTTCGATGTCCTCACCGGCACCACCGCGTCCAACGGGCAGCTCAAGGAGAAGTGGCCGGTCAAGGTTCTCAAGGGCGACCTCACGCCGGGCTTCGACATCGCGCTCGGTTTCAAGGATCTGACTCTGGCCTGCCAGGCCGCCCAGTCTGCCGGCATTTCGCTGCCGATGGGGAACCTGGCGCGCAGCCTGTTCCAGCTTGCGCGGCACGCCGGCAAGGATGGGCAGGACACGTCCTCCATGACCGACTACTGGGCCGAGGCCAACGGGCTGGACCCGATCCGTTTGTAGTGCCGATTCCGTAACGCCTGATCCATACATATAAAACAAGGAGACAACATGAAGCGGTTCGCATACACAAAAGTGGCCATCGGCGCCAGCCTGCTGGCAACGTCGCTGGTGGCAGGGGCGCAGACCGGCAAGCCGGCCATCTCGGACGGCATGGTCAAGATCGGCGTGCTGACGGACATCAACGGGCCCTTCATGGATAACGTCGGTCGCGGCTCCATCGTCGCCACCGAGATCGCGGTCGAGGAATTCGGCGGAAAGGTGCTGGGCTATCCAGTGCAGGTGGTCAGCGCCGACCACCAGAACAAGGCCGACGTCGGTTCGGCACGCGTGCGCGAATGGTTCGACCGCGACAAGGTCGACGCCGTGACCGAGCTCGGCAGCAGCGCGGTCGCCCTGGCCGCAATGAAGATCGCGCAGGAGAAGAACCGTATCTCCATCGTCACCGGTGCGGGCGCGGTGCGTATCTCGAATGAAGACTGCACGCCGAACAACGTGCACTGGGTGTACGACACCTATTCGCTGGCAAAGGTGGGGACGCAGTCGATCGTGAAGGGCGGCGCGAAGAGCTGGTACTACCTGACCGCTGATTACGCATTCGGCCATTCGCTGGAGAACGACGGCAAGCAATTCATCGAAGCCGCCGGCGGCAAGGTGCTGGGCTCGTCTCGCTATCCGTTTCCGGGCAACGATTTCTCGTCCTACATCCTGAAGGCGCAGGCCAGCAATGCCGACGCAGTGGCGATCGCCACCGCAGGCCTGGACTTGCAGAACGCGATCAAGCAGGGCAAGGAGTTCGGCTTGGTCGAAGGCGGGCAGAAAGCCGTTGCCATGCTCATGAGCATCATGGACGTGCACGGCATCGGCCTCAAGGATGCCGGCGGCATGCTGTTCGCGGAATCGTTCTACTGGGACCGCGACGAGGAGTCGCGCAAATTCGCCCGCAAGTTTTTCGAGAAGACCAAGCGCATGCCGACCGCGCTGCAGGCCGGACAGTACTCCGCAACGCTGCACTACCTGAAGGCCATCGAGAAGGCCAAGTCCGATGACGTGGCCGCCGTGATCAAGGCCTTGAAGAGCATGCCGATCCAGGATGCCTTTGCCCGCAACGGCAAGCTGCGCGACGACGGCAAGATGGTTCACGACATGTATCTGGTGCGCGTGAAGAAGCCGCAGGAATCCAAGGCGGCGTGGGATTACTACACCGTGCTTGAAACGGTACCCGGCGACCAGGCATTCCATGCGCTGTCCGAGAGCAAGTGCGCACTGGTCAAGAAGTGATCCGACAGGGTGCCGGCACTGCCGGCGCCCGTACCGACATGCGACAAGACATCATTCTCGAAGCCCGCGCGCTGGGCAGGGACTTCAACGGCTTCACCGCCGTCGATAACGTGTCCCTCTCGGTCCGCAAGGGCGACATCCACGCCATCATCGGACCGAACGGGGCAGGCAAGACGACCTTCTTCAACCTGCTGACGAGCTTCATCAAGCCCACGCGTGGCCAGGTGTTCCTCGACGGGATGGAGATCACGGGGAAATCGCCGGCCGAGATTGCCAACCTCGGCATGGTGCGCTCGTTCCAGATCTCCGCCGTGTTCGGTCACCTCACGGTGTTGCAGAACGTGCGCATCGCACTGCAGAAGCGCGACGGCGGCGCGCCCAACTTCTGGAGCGCCAACAAGACGCTGGCCCGCTACAACGAGCGTGCGATGGAGATTCTGCGCATGGTTCGGCTCGACAGCGCGGCCGACCGGCTCGCGGTGGAAATCGCCTACGGCCAGAAGCGCGCGCTCGAGCTCGCGACCACCATCGCGCTGGAGCCGCGCGTGATCCTGCTGGACGAGCCGACGCAGGGCATGGGGCACGAGGATGTGGAGCACATCATGCAACTGGTCAAGGACTTCTCCGTGGGCCGCACCGTAGTCATGGTCGAGCACAACATGAAGGTGGTGGCCGGTATCAGCGACCGCATCACGGTGCTGGCGCGTGGCAGCGAGCTGGCCAGCGGCACCTATGCGGAAGTGTCCGGCAACGAGCTTGTCATCGAAGCCTATATGGGGCGCAAGAAGCGGCATTGAGCTGCGCGCCAGAGAAGACAACAGGAGTTCCAATTGACAAGCACGGTCGCACTAGAGGTAAAAGACCTGCAGGCCTGGTACGGCGAGTCCCATGTCCTGCATGGCATCGATATTGAAGTCCGAAAGGGCGAGTGCGTGTCGCTGCTCGGTCGCAACGGCGCAGGACGCACGTCCAC
>DATBUE010000073.1:0-5078 GCA_036516375.1 Noviherbaspirillum sp.
GCCGTTGACGATCATCGACACCGCATCCTCGGTCGACAGCCCGCGCTGGCGGCAGAAGAACAACTGGTCTTCGGCGATGCGCGAGGTCGAGGCTTCATGCTCCACGCTCGCCGTCGGGTTGCGCACTTCGATGTAAGGAAAAGTATGCGCGGCGCACTGATCGCCAAGCAGCAGCGAATCGCATTGCGTGTGGTTGCGCGCGCCTTCGGCGTTCTTCATGATCTTCACCAGTCCGCGATAAGCGTTCTGTCCATGTCCGGCCGAGATGCCCTTGGAAACGATGGTGCTGCGCGTGTTGCGACCGAGGTGGATCATCTTGCTGCCGGTATCGGCCTGCTGGCGGTTGGCGGTCAGCGCAACCGAATAGAACTCGCCGATGGAGTTGTCGCCGCGCAGGATCACGCTCGGATACTTCCAGGTGATGGCCGAACCGGTTTCGACCTGCGTCCAGGAGATGTGCGAGTTCGGGCCGCGGCAGTCGCCACGCTTGGTGACGAAGTTGTAGATACCGCCCACGCCATCCTTGTCGCCGGGGTACCAGTTCTGCACCGTCGAGTACTTGATCTTCGCGTTGTCCAGCGCCACCAGTTCCACCACGGCCGCATGCAACTGGTTCTCGTCGCGCATCGGTGCGGTGCAGCCTTCGAGGTAGCTGACCGAGGCATCGCGGTCGGCGATGATCAGCGTGCGCTCGAACTGGCCGGTGTCCTTGGCATTGATGCGGAAGTAGGTCGACAGCTCCATCGGGCAGCGCACGCCGGGCGGGATGTAGCAGAACGAGCCATCCGAGAAGACGGCCGAGTTCAGCGCGGCGAAGAAGTTGTCGGCATAGGGAACGACCGACCCGAGGTATTCGCGCACCAGCTCCGGGTGCTCGCGCACGGCTTCCGAAAACGAGCAGAAGATGATGCCGAGCTCGGCCAGCTTGTCCTTGTAGGTAGTGCCGACGGACACGCTGTCGAACAATGCATCCACCGCCACGCCGGCCAGTCGCGCGCGCTCGTGCAGCGGCACGCCCAGCTTCTCGTAGGTGCGCAGCAATTCCGGATCGACCTCGTCCAGACTCTTCGGCGCGTCCTTCATCGACTTTGGTGCGGCGTAGTAGATGATGTCCTGGTAATCGATCTTCGGATACTTCGCGCTCTGCCAGGTCGGCTCTTCCAGCGTCAGCCAGTGCCGGAAGGCCTTCAGGCGCCATTCCAGCATGAAGGGCGGCTCGTTCTTGCGCGCGGAGATCATGCGTATCGTGTCCTCGGTCAAGCCGCGCGGCACGGTATCCGTTTCGACATCGGTGACGAAACCGTGCTGGTATTCGGCGCTGATGTACTGCTGCAGTTCTGTGGTTTCGCTCATGCTGTTTCTCGCTTGCTGGAGGTGGCCCCGCGTTTGGTTGCGGGCTTGTCGGTGGGGGCGGCCGCGCTAGCGGCGGGGGCGCGTGCAATCGATTTCACGTCCACCGTCTGCGTCGCGGGGCCGACCGGAGCAATCATCTGATCGAGCGTGATGCCTTGCAGGACGCCGATCACCGCACGGTTGATGCGACGCCAGTTGGCGCGCACCACGCACCCCGATTCCTGGGTGCACAGTCCGGGTGTGACGCTGCATTCGGTCATGCCGATCGGCCCGTCCATCACGGCAATGATGTCGACAATGCTGATCTCGGTCGCGGGTCGCGCCAGCAGGTAGCCGCCCTTGGCGCCGCGCACGGACAACACCAAACCGCCGCGCGTGAGGATCTTCAGGATCTTGCTCACCGTGGTCACCGGCACGTGGATCGCTTCGGCGATCTCGCTCGCACTACGGCTTTGGGCCGGTTCGCGCAGCATCGCGGTCATCACGACTGTGCCGTAGTCGGCCATCTTGCTGAGTCTGAGCATGGTCAGAGCTTCGTCGGAAGAGTTGATGTTCCGGTCTGTGTAAATATGGGACCAAGTTAGTCCTGATTAATTCCCTGGTCAATCGAAACCTCGAATAGCCGGAAACTCGACAGGGAAATAGGGGATAGGCGAAGCCAGGAAAGCTGTCTTGATTGCAAGGGAACCGGCCGCCTTGAACGAAGTAGCGCGAAATAGCGAAGTAGCCCGAAGCACGGATGTATTGCCAAGCCCGTGCTTCGATCATTACAGCCATGGCCCCACCGGTCGTAGCCGACTTCACATCGGGCGCGGCCTGCACAAGACAGGCCGCGCCGTAGATAGAAGAAAAATCAGAACACCACCAGCGGGTTCTTGGTGACGGCGACAGCGACGATGTAGCCGAAGGTGAGCAGCGCGGCGAAGAAGGCCGGCCCGCTGCGCCGCTTCAGGGCGACGGTGCCCAGCCCGATGTAGACGAACAGCGCAACGACCTTCGCGGTCAGCCAGCCTTGCTGCAGCGGATATTGCGCACTCCACACCGCCAGCACGATGGCAGTCACCAGCAACAATGTGTCGATCACGTGCGGCAGGATCTTTGCCCAGCGTTGCTCGCGCAGGCGCGAACCGGCCAGCATCAGCAGACCACGCAGCAGGAACAGCCCGCCGCTCAGTCCGGCAAAACCCATGTGCATGTGCTTGAGTGCGAAATAGTCCATTTCTCTCTTTCTTTGGTGATGCGGTTAACCGCGCTCGATGACAGTAAAGGTGATTAAAAAAACAGCAATCGGGGCGCGGAATTGATTCAGGTTAAGTCCGTGCCCGCAGAGTGAAAACAGGGCGTTTTCGGTAGATGTGATTCGCGGAAATTCTGAACATGCGTTAAGGATTTCGAGGTGCCCGAAGAACAGAATGGCTTCACGCAACGAACAGAACGAAGCGGATAAAAAACAGACCGCTCCTTCCCGCAGCCCTCTTTTGCCGAGGCTTCAAGCGCGACAGAACCGGACCTGGAAGACAACACGTTCGCTGCGAACTTACCTACTGAAAGAACGCCATGTCTACCTTCACACAAATCGCAGTTGCCCCCAAGGTTCTCTCCCTCGTCATCGCCGCCATCTTTGCAGGTGTCGCATTGCAGATGCCGACCGCAGTTGCTGCGCCCGCTGCCGCCAGCGCGAAGAGCGAAGTGAAGCGCTTCGTACTGAAGACCGGCATGGCCGACGGCAAGATGGTGTATCTGGATGAAGCCGGCAAGGTCAATCCGGTCCTGCGCGTGAACCAGGGCGATACCGTCGAACTGGTGGTGTCCAGCGGCGAAGGCGCCGAGCATGATATCGCCATCCCCGATCTCAAGCTCGCTTCGAAGAAGTTCAAGGGCGGCAGCGCGCCGGTGACCCTGCGCTTCAAGGCCGAGCAGGCAGGCAAGTTCATCTACATCTGCACCATCCCCGGCCATCGTCAGATCGGAATGGAAGGCACGCTGGAAGTCGCTGCCAAGGCTGGCGCACCGGCTGCCAAGGCTGCGCCTGCTGCAAAGCCGGCAGTGGCAGTGGCACCTGAAGTGCCGCCTGCCGCCACCGATGCGGTGAGCATCGCGATGGACCCGAACGCCGTGCCTGCCGCCATCGCCGACCAAACGCCACAACTGCGCAAGTACCGCATCGAGACGGTGGAGCTGAACGGCAAGCTCGACGATGGCACCACCTTCACCTACTGGACCTTCGACAAGAAGGTGCCGGGTCCGATGCTGAGGGTGCGCGTGGGCGACACCGTGCAACTGACGCTGGCCAATGCCAGGAACAGCACGCAGATCCACTCGATCGACCTGCATGCGGTGACCGGCGGTCACGGCGGCGGACAACACACCCAGCTTGCTCCGGGCAAGGAAGAGACGATCACGTTCAAGGCGCTGAACCCTGGCCTGTACGTGTACCACTGCGCCACGCCCTCCGTGCCGCACCACATCTCGGCGGGCATGTACGGCATGATCCTGGTCGAACCGGAAGGCGGCCTGCCGAAGGTGGACAAGGAGTTCTACGTGATGCAGGGCGACATCTACACCAAGCACAGGCACGGAACCAAGGGTCACCAGGACTTCAACGCCGACAAGATGATGGATGAAATGCCGGACTACTATGTGTTCAACGGCGCAGTCGGTGCGCTGACCAAGGAACACAAGATGACGGCCAAGGTCGGTGAAACGGTGCGCGTGTACTTCGGTGTCGGCGGCCCCAACAAGATCTCGTCCTTCCATGTGATCGGCGAAATCTTCGACAAGGTCTACAGCGAGGGTTCGGTCTCGACTGTGAAGAAGGACGTGCAGACCACGCTGGTTGCCGCAGGCGGCGCCACCATCGGCGAGTTCAAGCTCGAGTACCCCGGCAGCTACCTGCTGGTCGATCACGCCCTCTCGCGTGCCGGCAAGGGATTGGTGGCCAAGATTGATGTCACCGGCGAAGCCGACCCGAGCGTGTACAAGGTGGGCCTGAAGTAAGCAAGCCTGCGCCCGCGGCACTCCCGCGGGAGGAAGAGGAAAGCGCGCGATGCCCTCGTGCGCTTTCGTGCATTTGCACTGCGCTGCTGCGAAGCAGTGTCAACAAGGAGGAAGAAGATGGAACAGATCGAACTCGATGTGCGTGGCCTGGAACCGCCGGAGCCGATGGAGCGCGTGCTGGAAGCCCTGTCCACGCTGCAGCCGGGGCAGACCCTGTGCATGCTGATCGACCGCGAGCCGCGCCCGCTGTACAACATCCTCGCGCGTAACGGCTACAGCTACGAGGCGACGCTGCGCGACGATTACGTCTACGAGATCCGCATTCGCCAGAAGGGATAGCAGCGGCGGGCGGGCCGCACATGGCGGCTTGCCGCCTATATCAAGCTGCAACCACGCAATCCCGTCCGTTCGCCTTGGCACGGTACAGTGCGGCGTCAGCGGCGCGGCCAAGCGCTTCCAGCGTGTTCCCGTGCTGCGGATAGCAGGCGACTCCGATGGAGATGCTGATCGGGCCCAGGTGCGTGCCTCCGTAGGAAACGGATATTTCCTTGATCGCCAGACGCACCGCCTCGGCACGTGCGAGCAGGATGTCCAGGCCGGCGTCCGGCATCACCATCACGAATTCCTCGCCGCCGAGGCGGCAGGCGAAATCGCTCTTGCGTCCGGCGCTTTTCAGCGCGCGGGCCGCTTCGCGCAGCACCAGGTCGCCGGCGTCGTGCCCGAAGCTG
>DATBUE010000074.1:0-5417 GCA_036516375.1 Noviherbaspirillum sp.
TCGTTTTGTTCAGTGGGCGGCGCCGTGTTCTTCGCCTGATCCAAGTAGCTCATGTACTCTTTTTCATGGACCTGATTCTTTCTCAACGCATCCTGAACGCTTTCAGCATTGGGTTCCGGCATCCAATCTTTTTGCTGAGCCCCCCAGAGCGTCAGTCCCAGCGAAACGGAGGCGGGCGATCCGGCAAGCATTTCCCTCAATGGCTGCGGATCTGTCCTGGTCCCATCGGGAAAACGCTTCTCGGCTAGCCATTCTCCGGACGCTTCAGACTTATGCAAGGGAATGACGTAGGGCTCCTCAGAGATCGTGAGCATCCCCTGTTTTTCTTTCGATAGGTCGAGGGCCCAGTGCAATAAAGCTAGGTTGTCATATTCCCGAATCGACAGGGCCCCCTCCCTTCCTGCCAGCTCCGCCAGGCACTGTGTCAGGGCAAGCTTTTCAAGGACGCCATATTCCGGGGACTGGTATTTCGCCCAGCCTTCTTCACCTGCCTCGTGCTTCCTTTTTTGCTCCAACGCTGTTTTCACCACGGAGTCCAGATGTTTGCTGTACAGCTCTACCAAATCCTGTGCGGTTTTATGCGGGAGAAATGATGCGAGCGCGGCAATGTAGTAGGAAGCCGTCGTTATCACTTGATTGGCTGGGTTCGCTGCCACTGCCGGCGATGAAGCGCCGGTCGTTATTTGTTGCATGGAGGCCGGCAAGCTCGCTGCATGACTGACGGAGACAGGTAGCCCCATTTGGAAATGATGAGAGGACGCCACCTGCGGATGCAAGCCGGGAGGTAGCGAGCCCTGGGTTACCCCCACTAATCCAGGCAGGTCAGGGGGGCGCTGGTGCGGCGGCAATGGCGCAAAAGCAGCTCCATCGGAACGGGCGGCATTGTCATTGTTAACGTTGGGATGGGTGCGCCCGAAGCGATTGGGCGAGAAATCGTTGTTCATGATGTTCTTTTTTCTTAAAAAGAGAGAATCAAAGCTGGCGCGCAACCTGCGCGTACAACATGCGGGCCAAAGTACCTGCACTGGGACCGGATGCTGACTTGCCTGACTGGTTTAACAATTTCTGGACCGCATTCACCTTTTGCTGTACCAGTTGCAATAAACCACTTGCTTCAGTTGCACTTAGCCGTTCCTGGCGTTGCCGTGCCCAGACAATGACAATGCCGCTAGTCCGGTCGAGAATGACGCTGACCGCGTCATCGCCCTGGCTGCAGCGATTTAGTTCCAACAAGGCCAATAGAGTATTGGAAGGATATGGTGCAGAAAGCTCACCAGCGTGGCTCATGAAATCCACTTGACCGCATCGGCCTGTGACATAAATGCTCGGCTTGTCCTCGAAATGAAAGGTCGCGACGGGTTGCGCGGGCCCGGCCGGCAGTGGGAGAGCCAGGTGCCGTAGCAGCGCCGCCAACCAATCCGAGAAGGATTGTTGATGCACGGAGAGCACCTTTCTGGGCAAAAATAATTGTCGTATTACTCGGTAAGTGGCAATACGACAATTACGGTTCCCTAACCCAGTCTTGCAGCTTTACATATGAATGAAGTTGTAAAACTACAGTAGTCGCCAATTCCACAGCCCGTCGAGTCAGCTAGAGTGGATTCGCCCTGACCGGCTCAGTCGAGGCCGAGGCGGATTGCCCACGGGACAAGGCGCGGCGACGCGACATGGCGGGTGCCATGGCAAGGAGCCGCAACGCCGTACCGTGGGCAAGCCGTCCGGCATCGGCGAGCTGGTCAGGGCGAATCCGCTCTAGGGCAAATCCGCCCTACACGTCCTTACGGATCATCAGGAAGAAATGCGCCTTGATGCCGCCCACGCGCTTGTGGCCGACGTCGTGTTGCGGGGCACCCGGCAAGGCGGCTGCGAAAGCGTACAACTGGGGCGCTTCGAGCAGGGACGGCGGGATCTTGCGCGCCTGCGGGAGGATGGATTGCACGCGTCGGCGCAGCGTGTGCGGCAGCCAGTGCAGCAAAGGCAAGCCGCTGTTGAATTCGAGTGGATGACGGCGGTTCGGCGTGACGATGAACACGCCCTTGCGCGCAACCCGGAAGCACTCGGCCACCAGCGCCTGCTGCTGTTCGGCAGGCACATGCTCGATGGTCTCGCTGCAGAACACCCAGTCGTGGGAATTGTCCGCCCACGGCAGGTGCGGCGCCGCTGCGGCTGCATCAAGCGCGCAGGATGTCATCAGGGACTTGGCCGGCGCTTCGGCGAACGCATGCAGCGGTCCGGCTTCGCTGCGCAGGCCAACGTCGAGCACGCTGTCGTCGGCGCTGCCTTGCCGGAACAACAGGAAGGCTTCGAACAGTTTGCGGCGCTGGGCATTCAGCAGTTTTTCGTTCCAGCTTCCGCCGAGTTCGGCGGCGAGCATCGCATTGCTCAGGCTTTTCATCGGCATCTCCGGTAACGGTCCAGCCGCCCTTGCAGGCGGCCCCGCGCCATTATCGAAGTGGGCAACTGTACCTGCGTTGCGACGGCTTAAAGGGCTGTTTAAAAACTACTGCGCCTGCCGATCTCAGGCCCTGCGGTGCTCTGCGTACCATTCGTACGCGTGCGCTCCTCGGCCCCGATCTCGCCACGCTCGCTACGTTTTTCAACACTCTGTTAAAGGTGCCTCAGAAGACCAGGTTGAAAAAGCCGAGCACCACCAGCAAGCCGATCAGGAAAATGATGGCCACGATCCAGAGCAGGAATTTCATCGCGTCCTCACGGCTTCATCACGATCTTGATGCATTCGTCTTCCTTGTTGACGAACATCTCGTAGCCGCGCGGCGCATCGTCCAACCCCATGCGGTGCGTGATCACGACGGAGGGATCGATCTCGCCCTTCTGGATGCGTTCCAGCAGCGGCTTCATGTAGCGATGCACGTGGGTCTGCCCGGTCTTGAGCGTGAGCGAGCGGTTCATCACCGAGCCCATCGGCACTTTGTCGAGGAAGCCGCCGTAGACACCGGGGATCGAGACCACGCCGCCATTGCGGCAACTCATGATCGCTTCGCGCAGCGCGACCGGCCGGTCCGTTTCCAGCGCCAGCGCCTGCTTGACGCGATCATAGGCACCGACCGCGCCCAAGCCGTGCGCTTCCATGCCGACCGCATCGATACAGGCGTCCGGACCGCGGCCGCCGGTCATTTCCTTGAGCGCGCCGATGACATCGACCTCGGTGTAGTTCAAGGTGATCGCGCGTGATTTCTCGCGCGCCATGCGCAGACGTTCCGGAAAGCGGTCGATCGCGATCACCTGTTCGGCACCCAGCAAATAGGCGCTCTGGATCGCGAACTGGCCGACCGGCCCGCAACCCCACACCGCGACCACCGAACCCGGCTTGATCTCGCAGGCTTCGGCGGCCATGTAGCCGGTGGGCAGGATGTCGGACAGGAACAGCACCTGTTCGTCGGTCATGCCATCCGGGATCTTGATCGGGCCGACATCGGCATACGGCACGCGCGCGTACTCGGCCTGGCCGCCGGCATAGCCGCCGGTCAGGTGCGAATAGCCGAAGATCCCCGCCGGCGAATGGCCCCACATCTTTTCCGCCATCCATGCATTCGGATTCGAGTTCTCGCACACCGAATACAACTGCTCCTCGCAGAAGAAGCAGTGGCCGCAGGCAATCGGAAACGGCACGACCACGCGGTCGCCGACCTGGAGGTTCTTGACCTCGCTGCCGAGCTCGACCACCTCGCCCATGAATTCGTGGCCGATGATGTCGCCCTTTTCCATGGTCGGCACGAAGCCGTTGTACAGGTGCAGGTCGGAGCCGCAGATCGCGGTCGAGCTGATCTTGATGATGGCGTCGCGCGGATTGAGGATTTCCGGATCGGGCACGTTGTCGATCCGTATGTCGCGCTTGCCATGCCAGACGGCGGCTCTCATCCCGGGGCTCCTTTCCTCAATGCCAGTCGGTTCCACATGCCGCGCACGCCCGAAGGCTGGCCAACGGTGGTGGGGATTTCCCCGGTTTCGATCAACCACTTGAAGCGGCGCAGGTCTTCGTCGAGCTGCTGTTCCGGGCTCTCGCCGAACAGCTTGGCCAGCAGCGCGCCACCGACGCCGCCGGGCGGCATGTAGCGCATCCAGACGTAGATCAGCGTGCCGCGCCCGCCCGGCGCGCGCTCGAAGCGCACGGTGCCTTCGTTGTCGACCTCGGAACCGGAAATCGAGCGCCAGGCCATGAATTCCTCCGGCTCGTCGGCTGAGAGTTCGGATTCCCATTCCACGGTGAACCCAAGCGGACCCTTGGCCTTCCAGTAACTGCGGTGCTCGTCGAGCACGGTTACCGATTCCAGGTGGCGCATGAAACGCGGCAAACCTTCGAGGTCGCGCCAGAAGCGATAGCAGGCTTCGCGCGAACGGTTGACGATGATGGTCTTCTCGAATTCGATCGCGTCGCCCAGCGCCCGGTGTTCCGGCGCCTTCATGCTGGTCAGCAGGTCGAGCGCGGCGATGCCGGCCACGGCTGCGGTGGCAATGCCGATCCGGTTGCGGCGCGCATCGGGCGAACGCGCCGCCGCGCCCAGCAGAGCCAGGTCCATCGCATCGCCGGCCACACGCGACCACAGCCAGCCAGTTGGTTTTCTTTGCGTGAGGATGCCCACACCGCTGGCCACTTCGCGCGCGCCCAGGGCTCGCATCAGGTGGGTGCCGCGGGCACGGCCGTCGGCGCCGACGGCTTGCGTCATGCGGCGCGGTGCGAGCAGTTGCGCAAGCCCCAGTCCGATGCTGAACCAGCCCAATGCCTGGACCAGGCGCGCACCCTTGTCCCTGGTTTGTGCCGGGGTGTAGTGATAGACGCCGGGGCGCGGCTGGGTGCTGATCTCGCCGCCGGGAGCCGCCCCCAGGCTCGAACTCATGCGTTGCTCGGTCTTGCGGATGCCTTCGCTGTCCGGGGCAAAGTCCGCGCCCGCTTCGGGCATGCCCTCGCCCGTCTGCTCCTGCAACCGCGTGCCGTCGACAGCCTCGCGCGCGCCGGGATTCGGCTGGTTCTGCATCATGTCGTCTCCTCGCACAGCAAGCCGTCCCGCCAAGCGTGCGCAAGCGAACGCAACGGCACGACGTGACACGGCTTCCATGCCGCTGGATGGGAAAAGCCTGGCGCAGCGGCGTCAGGCGAACGCAGGGTTAGTCAAACGACAAGGAGAGGGAGTTCCCCTCGCACGCAAAGGAGAGGCGGGCGGAAGCTGGCGGGGAGACAGGGCAAGAAGCGGCAGGTTGGCTGCCGCAACAATCAGGATTGCGGCGGTTCGCGGGTTTCCTTCTTCTGCAGCGTAGCGACCTGCTCGAAGGTTTCCCATGGCACTTCGTCGACCTCGGGCTTGGGGATGTGGCGGTAGTGTTCCAGGCCTTCGTTGATGTAGTCGTCGGACAACTCGTCGAGCTGGTCCCGCTTGTCGCTTTCGGCAGCCGGAGCAGCC
>DATBUE010000075.1:0-1823 GCA_036516375.1 Noviherbaspirillum sp.
CGGGTTCCGTTGCTACCTGCGGTTGAGGGCGAGGCGCCGCTGCCTGAGGCTTGAGGCTCCATACTTCCGCTTCGACAGTGCCCGGCGTTTCGCTCTGCCAACTCGCCCCGATCCACAGCAACAGCAGCAGTACCGCATGCACGGCCAGTGCCAGCAGCAGGCCGCGACCGCGGCCGCCTTCCTTGGGAACGGTATAGGGAGTTGGTTCCGTCATTCTCTGGTCGCCAGGCCGACGCGATTAATGCCGATGCGTTTGGCTTCGCTAATCACCTGGATCACGTCGTCGTACTTGATGTTCTTTTCGGCCGAAATCATCACCGGCAGTTCCGGGTTCTCGGCATGCAAGGTGCGCAGGCGCTGCACCAGAGCCGCCTTCGGCACTTCGGTCGATGTAGCACCAGGTTTCGCGGTGCCACCCACTCCGATCGTGGCCGCGCCTTCCGGCTTGAGCGTGACGTGGATGTACTCGGTCGGCGGCAGCGTTGTTTTCGCGGCGGTAGGCAAGTCGATGACGCCGGGCGTCGACAGCGGTGCGGCGACCATGAAGATCACCAGTAGCACCAGCATCACGTCGATATACGGAACGACGTTGATCTCGGCCTTGAACTTGCGGTTGCGCCCCCCGCGCATGGAACTCATGCTGCCCATCAGCGCACCTGTCGCTGCAGGATGTTGGAAAACTCTTCGATGAAGCTTTCGAAACGGATCGCCAGGCGGTCGATGTCGTGCGAGTAGCGGTTGTAGGCCACGACCGCCGGAATCGCGGCGAACAGGCCGATGGCGGTTGCCACCAGCGCCTCAGCGATGCCGGGTGCGACCGAAGCCAGCGTGGCCTGCTGCACGTTGGCCAGGCCGCGGAAGGCATTCATGATGCCCCACACGGTGCCGAACAATCCGATATACGGCGACACTGAGCCGACCGAGGCCAGGAAGGCCAGATGCGCTTCCAGCGCATCCATCTCGCGCTGGTAAGCCGCGCGCATCGCGCGCCTGGCGCCGTCGACCATCGCTCCGGAATCGGCCTGGCCGCGCGCGCCGAAGCTGAGCTTGATCTTGTTGAACTCGCTCATGCCGGCTTCGAAGATGCGTTCCAGCGCCGCACCGCCGGTGCGATGGCGGTTCGCAGTGGCCGCCTCGAAGAGGGCTTGCAGATTCCCGCCGGACCAGAAATTGCGCTCGAAGCCTTCGGTCTGACGCTGGGCATTACGGATGGCGAACATCTTGGTGAAGATGTAGCTCCAGCTCATCAAGGACAGCAAGAGCAGCAGGGCCATGACGAGCTGGACCAGCAACGAAGCCTGGCTGACCAGGCTGATGAGGGAAAGATCTTGGGTGACGGTCATGTGGAGTGAATGTGTTCGGATCTTGCTGACTAGCCGGACCGGGGATGTTCCCGAACGCGACCATGGGTGCGGTCATTCTGTTTTTTCTGTTTTTCTTATGCAGGCCAATACCGGTTGAGGTATCGGCTGCGGCTTGAAGGTGGCGGCATCCACGCAGACAACCCGGATGCGCCCGGTCGCCAGCAGCGCGGGCTCGCCTTCCTGGATGCGCCAGGCGTGCTGGACAAAGTCCACCGAGGCCCGGCCGAGGCGTTGGACCACGACAGATAGTTTCAGTTCATCATCTAGTTGCGCTGGGGCATGATAATCGACTTCGGTGTGCGCGACGACGAACATTGCGCCCAGCGTGCGTACCAATTCCTGCTGGCTGACGCCGGTAGCGCGCAGCCATTCAGTGCGCGCGCGCTCGAAGAACTTCAGGTAGTTCGCATAGAACACTACGCCGCCGGCGTCCGTGTCTTCGTAATACACCCGCACCTG
>DATBUE010000076.1:0-5992 GCA_036516375.1 Noviherbaspirillum sp.
AACTCGACTTCAATAAAAGCGCTCTGCGCTTCCTGTCAAATCTGTTGAACATCGTGTCTTTAAGCAGATGACCGTTAGCAGTTCATGCGCGCAGTTTCGCGATCAATCCATCTAGCGCATCCAAGTCGGCGAAATCGATGACCAACTGACCGCCGTTCCTGCTGCCGAGCTTGATGGCCACCGTGGTGGCGAGCGTGTCCGACAGTTCTTCTTCCAGCCGCGCGATATCGCGCGACTTTTCCCGGGCCGGGCGTGGCTTGTTCGCCTGCTCGGCATTGCTCTTGGTGACCAGCTTTTCCGCTTCGCGCACCGACATGCGCTTGGCGACGATCTGATTGGCCAGTGTGATCTGGTTGGCGTTGTCGACCGCCAGCAGGGCACGTGCATGGCCCATGTCGATGTCACCGGCCATCAGCATGGTTTGCACTGGCTTGGCAAGGTTCAGGAGGCGCAGCAGGTTGGACACGGCGCTGCGCGAGCGCCCGACCGCGCCAGCGGCTTGCTCGTGGGTGAAGCTGAAATCGGTGATCAGGCGGTGGATGCCTTGTGCTTCTTCGAGCGGGTTCAGGTCTTCGCGCTGGATGTTTTCGATCAGCGCCATCGCGGCGGCGGCCTGGTCGTCGACATCCTTGACCAGCACCGGCACTTCATCCAGGCCCGCCAGCTGGGCGGCGCGATAGCGCCGTTCACCGGCGATGATTTCGTAGCTCGCCGCGCCATTGCCCGCCAGCGGACGCACCAGGATCGGTTGCATCAAGCCCTGCGCCTTGATCGAGGCCGCCAGTTCCTGCAAGGCGCCTTCGTCCATGCGCGTGCGCGGCTGGTACTTGCCGGCCTGGAGCTGAGTCACGTTCAGCACCGAGGGTGCGCCGGGGACCGAGGGCGCGGCTTCGGTGAAGTCGGAGGAGCCGCCGAGCAGCGCGTCGAGCCCGCGTCCAAGGCCTTTGGATTTCTTGGTTGCCATTTATGCTTTTCTCATTACATGGATTGGATGCGTTCGACCATCTCGGCGCCGAAGGCGATGTAGGCCTGCGCGCCCTTGGAGGAAGGGTCGAAGGTCACGCCGGGCATGCCGTAGGACGGGGCTTCGGCCAAGCGCACATTGCGCGGGATGATGGTCTTGAAGACCTTGTCGCCGAAGTGCTGCTCCAGTTGCGCCGAGACTTGCTGGGACAGCGTCATGCGCGGATCGAACATCACGCGCAACAGACCGATGATCTTCAGGTCGGGATTGAGCTTGGCGTGCACCTTCTTGATCGTGTTGACCAGGTCGGACAGGCCTTCCAGCGCGTAGTACTCGCACTGCATCGGGATGATCACGCCGTGTGCGGCGCACAGGCCATTCAGGGTCAGCATCGACAGCGCCGGCGGGCAGTCGATCAGCACGAAGTCATAGTCGTCGGCGACGGCGGCCAGCGCATCCTTCAGGCGCTTCTCACGGTTGTCGAGCTCGACCATTTCCACTTCGGCGCCGGCCAGTTCGCGGTTGGCGGGCAGGACGTCGAAGCGGCCGGATTCAGAGCGCTTGCGCGCGGTGGCCACATCCGACAAACCCAGCAGCACTTCATAGACCGAAGCCTGCAAGTCGGACTTGTTGATTCCGGCGCCCATCGTCGCATTGCCCTGCGGGTCGAGGTCGACCAGCAGCACGCGCTGCTCGTGCTGGGCGAGACCTGCAGCGAGGTTGACCGAGGTGGTGGTCTTGCCGACTCCGCCCTTCTGATTGGCGACGCAAAAGATCTTGGCCATGTTGTTTTAGTTCGTGGTGAGTTTGATGCCGAAGCCGATCAGGAAGACGCCAGCGGCGCGCGAAGCAAAGGCAGCGATGCGGCGATTGCGCACCAGGCGCCTGGCCGCGGCATTGCCGGCCAAGACCAGCAGGCTGCCGTAGAACAGCGTGCAGCTCATGATCACGCTGCCCAAGGCGAGGAAGGTCGGCGCGCCCTGGTGGGTGGCGGGATCGATGAAAAGCGGGAAGAAGGCCATGTAGAACACGATGGCCTTGGGATTGATCAGCGTGACCAGGAAGCCGCGCCGGAAGTCGGCCGCCTGCGAAAACGGCACGACCTGCCTGCCCTCCCCGGCGCGCGCCGTCAGCAGCTTCCAGCCCATCCAGGCAAGGTAGGCCGCGCCCAGGTACTGGACGGCCGAGAACAACAGCGGATGGGCCTGCAGCAGCGCGGCGACGCCGATGGCGGCCATGAACATCAAGGCGGCGTCGCCCAGCATCAGGCCGGCCAGCGCCGCGAACCCGCCACGCAAGCCCTTCTGGGCAGCGCAGGTGAGGATGCAGAAGGTGCCGGGGCCGGGCAGCATCAGGAACACCATCGTGGCGGCGATGAGTTGCCAGAGGTCGGTGATGCCGAGCGCGTGGAAAGTCTGGACCAACTCACTCCCCTCGTTCGATGAAGACCAGATGGCGCTCAGCGGCGAGCGCGGGCACATGCAAGGCTTCGATGTCGGTGACCTTCCAGCCAGCGGGCAGGCGCGCCGCTTCTTCATCCGGGCGCACGCCCTTCAAGGCGATGAAGCACCCGCCCTGCTCCAGCAGATGACCGGACCACGTCACGAAATCACTCAGCTCGGCAAAGGCGCGCGACGTGATCACGTCGAATTTCCTTGGCACCCGCAGCGCTTCGACGCGCGCGTGATGCACGGTCATGTTCGTCAGCTGCAGTTCCGCCTTTACCTGCATCAGGAAGGCCGTCTTCTTTTGCACGGTATCGACCAGGGTCACGCGCATCGTGGGGTACGCTTCGCGCGCCCAGATCGCGAGCACGATGCCGGGCAAGCCGCCGCCGGCACCGACGTCGAGCACATTTTGCGCACCGGCGAAGGCCGGCATCGCCGCCAGCGAATCTAGCAGGTGCTGCACCACCATCTGCGCCGGATCGCGCACGGCCGTCAGGTTGTAGACCCCGTTCCACTTGACCAGCAGCGCGAGGTAGTCGAGCAAGGCGTCGGCCTGGCCTGCGCTCAGGTCGAGGGCAAGCGTCTGGGCACCGTCGACGAGCAGCGGGCGCAAGGCATCACGGGCGAAAGCGGGCATCGTGGCGGCCTCAGGCTGCGCTGCGCGCTTCGAGGAATTCCTTGAAGCCGCCCTTCTTCAGGTGCACCAGCAGCAGCGAGATCGCGGCCGGGGTGACGCCGGAAATGCGCGAAGCCTGGCCCAGGGTTTCCGGACGATGCTTGTTTAGCTTCTGGCGCACTTCGATCGACAGCCCGCGCACTTCCATGTAATCGAGTTCGGCCGGCAGCTTCAGGTTTTCGTAATGGTCGTGGCGTTCGACTTCCTTGGCTTGGCGGTCGATGTAGCCGGCGTATTTGATCTGGATCTCGACCTGTTCGCGCACCGCTTCATCGGCCACGCCCGGCCCGGCCAGATCCTGCCCTTCGGCGCTCTTCAGGCTCATCAAGCTTTCGTAGCTGACGTTGGGACGACGCAGCAAGTCTGTGAGCGCATACTCACGTTCTATCGCTTTGCCCAACACGCGTTCGGCTTCGGCTTCAGGAACGAGACGCGGATTGACCCAGGTCGATTTCAGGCGTTCCAGTTCGCGCGCGATGGCTTCGCGTTTCTTTTCGAAAATCTCCCATTGCGCATCGCCAACGCAACCGAGGTGGCGACCGATTTCGGTCAAGCGCAGGTCGGCATTGTCTTCGCGCAGGCTGAGCCGGTATTCGGCGCGGCTGGTAAACATCCGGTACGGCTCCTGCACGCCCTTGGTGATCAGGTCGTCGACCAGCACACCCAGATAAGCTTCGTCGCGGCGAGGCGTCCACGGTTCGCGGCCCTGCGTCTGCAAGGCGGCATTGACGCCAGCCAGCAAGCCTTGCGCCGCTGCTTCTTCGTAACCGGTAGTGCCGTTGATCTGGCCAGCAAAGAACAGGCCGGAGATCGCCCGGGTTTCCAGCGATGCCTTCAAACCGCGCGGGTCGAAGTAGTCGTATTCGATCGCATACCCAGGGCGCAGGATGTGCGCATTTTCCAGACCGGGAATCGAATGCACCAAGTCGAGCTGGACATCGAAAGGCAGGCTGGTCGAAATGCCGTTCGGGTAGAACTCGTTGGTGGTCAAGCCTTCCGGTTCGAGGAAGATCTGGTGCGATCCCTTGTCAGCGAAACGGTGGATCTTGTCTTCGATCGACGGGCAATAGCGCGGGCCAACACCTTCGATCACGCCGGTGTACATCGGGCTGCGGTCCAGACCGCCGCGGATGATGTCATGGGTCCGGGCATTGGTGTGCGTGATCCAGCACGGCACCTGTTGCGGATGCATGCCGGCATTTCCCATTACCGAAAACACAGGCACCGGATCAAGGTCACCGGGCTGTTCTTCCATTCTGGAAAAATCGATGCTGCGTCCATCAATTCGAGGCGGAGTGCCGGTCTTCAATCGCCCTTGCGGCAGCTTCAATTCCTTTAAGCGGGCCGAAAGCGAAACTGCCGGCGGATCGCCAGCGCGCCCGCCCGAGTAGTTGTTCAATCCCACGTGGATTTTTCCGTCAAGGAAAGTTCCAGCAGTCAAGACAACTGCCCGGCTGCGAAAGCGCAAGCCGACTTGTGTGACGGCACCGACGACGCGCTCCCCTTCCACCATCAAGTCATCCACCGCCTGCTGGAACAGCCACAAATTGGTCTGATTCTCCAGGCGACGCCGGATAGCGGCCTTATACAGGATGCGGTCGGCCTGCGCGCGAGTGGCACGTACGGCTGGCCCCTTGGAAGAATTCAGGATGCGGAACTGGATGCCACCTTCATCGGTGGCAATTGCCATCGCCCCACCCAGCGCATCCACTTCCTTCACCAGATGTCCCTTGCCAATACCTCCGATCGAAGGATTGCAGGACATTTGTCCCAACGTCTCGATATTGTGGGTGAGGAGCAGCGTTTTCTGCCCCATACGTGCAGAAGCAAGTGCTGCTTCGGTACCGGCATGGCCGCCACCGACGACGATCACGTCGAACTCGGAAGGAAATAGCATCATGAAGCCCGCCTGGAACAAGGACGGTGAAGGAAGGACACGGCTGCGTCGGAGGCGAGATTATAAGGTGATTTGTAGTGCGCCTGCCTGACGATGCGCGTTGTTTGTTCCACGTGAAACATGGCGACAACAAAGCAGAACGTCTTTGCCCAAACATTCATAAGCACGTTTAAATGAATTCCTTTAACGCGCTCATCCTGCCAGCGGCATATCCGAGGATGAAGGCACCCAACAACGCGAGGATCCAGTACAGCAATAGCCCATCCTTCCACCTTGCCTTGCTCTCCGTTTGAAGCGAAGGTGCCGGCATATGTAAAACAGGTTGCGTGTGCGGCGACCATTTCAGCCGACGGGAACGCGCCTGTTCGCTTAGCTCTTCGACTTCCTTGAGCTCTTCTTCGCGGAGAACAGGTGGTGAAGTCATGTTTGCGGGCGCAACAAACGCGGCGCTCAACGCGGCACCTCTTTCCTTGCTGTCGATCACTGGGGCACCGTTCGCCTCCAGATTTATGGTGCCGACCGTAGTGGAATCCGAAAAACCGGCTGCAACAGATTTGGAACTAGTGTCATCGAGCCTCTCGTCATCGTCATACATGATGATCGTGACCGGATCCAAAGGATCCTGCTGCAAGAAGCGGTCAATCACTGAGCGCTCCACTTCCTCGGCGACTTGTCCATGAACTGGTAGGAACACCTCGAGAACCAACTCTTTATTCAGTAAGGTTCGCATCGCACGAGCAAATCGTTCTTCCCGGAGGACAGGAAGTTTTGCCCGTATCGTTTTATAAGTGGATACGCCATCAACCATGATCAAGACCAAGCGTTCGCTTTGGGTCAGTCCACGTTTCTTATCGCGGATTTCAGCTCGACCGCTATGGCTGCGTTGATATATCTGATCTGGATTGAACATGCTGGATCCTGTTTCACGTGAAACACATACTCCGGCTCAATGCCGCAGATGCAAACGATACCAGTACCCTTGGGTAACCCACGCTCAAATTGTTTCG
>DATBUE010000077.1:0-2709 GCA_036516375.1 Noviherbaspirillum sp.
TGGCCAGATCGATCTGCGGCTGGTAGACGACGAACAATTCCTTGCGTTCGCGCGCATTGCGCAAGGCGTGCATCATGCCCACGCGTTCACGCACATCCACACCCATGCTGCGGGAGAAGTAAAAATGCCCTGCGCGTTGCAACAGTTTGGCGCGCTTGAGCGCGATGTCCGCATCCTTCAGCGCGTCGGCGCCACCGCCGTCGCAGTCCGCCAGATGCAGTAATCCCACTGTCGCGGTGACCTGCACCTGCTGTCCGTCGATCACGAAGGGTTGTTCGAACAGCGCCAGCAGGACCGAGGGATTGACCAGCGCAGCATCGCCCAGCACCCCGAAAGTGTCGCCGCCAACGCGCGCAAGGGTCAGGCGGTCGCCGAAATTGGCATGCAGGCGCGCGGCAACACCGACCAGCAACAGGTCGCCGAACTGGTGCCCGAGCGCGTCGTTGGTCTCCGCGAAATGGTCGATGTCGACCAGCGCGAGGGTGACGCCCTCGCGACTGGTGGCCTCGAGCGCCTCCTCGATCAACTCCTTCAGCCGTGCGCGGTTGGCTAGCTTGGTCAGCGGGTCGTAGAACGCATAGCTGTGCAGACGATTCAACAGCAGAACGTTGTCCAGGCCGACGGCGACGTTGCGGCAGAAAACGCTCAGCAGCCGCCGTTGCAGCTCTGCGATCGGCATGTCCGAATCGAACAGGGCGGCGAACACCCGGGTGCCGCTGCCGCCGAGGTAAAGCACCGTGTAGTCCGGGCCGTAGACGTTGTGCCGGTTGCTGAACACCTGTTTTAGCGCAGGCGTGAATTCGGGCCGATGGTCGGGGTGCAGGTAGGTTGCCAGCAACTCGGCGTGGCGACCGGCGGCGGCAAGGATAAGTGGGCCGTCGGGATTCGGTTGCTCCTGCACGCACACGAAACCGTGCAGCTCGCGGTCGAGCAACGCTCCTGCCTGGGTAAGGACCGCCGCCGCGAAATCATCCAGTTCGTGCAAGGACATCAATACGCTACTAGCGCGTACGACGCGGTCCAGGCCGTTGCGCGCAATGCTGATCGTGCGGATCTGTTCGTATGAACGAATGGCGGTCGTTACTGTGGTGTACAGCTTGGTACGTGTCAGTTCGGACTTGGTCTTGTAGTCGTTGATATCGTAGTCGCGGATGGCGTCCAGTTCGGGCGCGTACCCGGGTTGGCCAGTGCGCAGGATGATGCGCACCTCGGTCTGCTGCAGCGTTTCTCGAATGTGGCGTACCAGCTCCAGGCCCGAATCTTCGGCTTCCATCACCACGTCCAGCAGGATGACGGCGATGTCGGCTTCGCTTGCGAGCAACTCGCGCGCCTGGTTCGCCGAGTAGGCATGCAGGAATTCCAACTGACGCTGTTGCATTTCCAGATTGGCAAGGGCGAACGTGGTCGCGGAATGCACATCGCGGTCGTCATCGACGATCAGGATGCGCCAGCGCGGACCCGGCACGCACGGGGCGGCCGACTGAGCACCTGGCATTTCATCCAGGAAGACCAGGTCATCGTTGAGCGAGTTGCTCGGGCTGGTCATCAGCCTCTCCGGACGTAAAGTGTTTTCATCGTGAAACAGTATATTCGGTACGAGGTTCATCCAGCGTTCGGAATAAGCGCGGACGTAAGGAGTGTGCGCAGGAGTGTTTGCTGCAAGTGGCGACAATGTTGCCCGTCAGCAGTTTCACACAGCGCGTCATGCTCGTCCAAGGCGGATGCGGCAAATTGCCCACAGCGGGGGGCGCCGAGGGCGATAGGCTAAAATCGCGCCTTCCCTCGCTTTCACGTTCGCATCTCCCATGTCCGGCAACAGTATTGGCAAGTTATTCACGGTCACCACCTTCGGCGAGTCGCACGGTCCGGCCATCGGATGCGTCGTCGATGGCTGCCCTCCCGGCATGAGCCTGTCCGAATCGGATATCCAGCCCGAACTGGATCGCCGCCGCCCAGGAACTTCGCGTCACGTCACCCAACGTCAGGAGCCCGACACCGTGGAAATCCTGTCGGGGGTGTACGAAGGCCGCACGACCGGCACCCCTATTGCCTTGTTGATACGCAACCAGGACCAGCGCAGCAAGGATTACGGGAATATTCTCGATACTTTCCGTCCCGGCCATGCCGACTACACCTATTGGCACAAGTACGGCATTCGCGATCCGCGTGGCGGCGGACGCTCGTCGGCCCGCTTGACGGCCCCCGTCGTGGGCGCTGCGGCGATTGCAAAGAAATGGCTGCACGAGCAGTACGGCACGCGCTTCCTTGGTTGCATGAGCCAGTTGGGCGAGATCGCCATTCCGTTCGAGGGATGGGAGCATGTGCCGAACAACCCCTTCTTTGCTGCCAATCTTTCCCTGTTGCCGCAGTTGGAAAGCTACATGGACCAGTTGCGCAAGGACGGGGATTCGTGCGGCGCACGCATTGACGTCGTCGCGCAAAACGTGCCGGTCGGCCTTGGCGAGCCGATTTACGACAAGCTCGATGCCGACATTGCCTACGCAATGATGGGCATCAACGCCGTGAAAGGTGTCGAAATCGGGGCCGGCTTCGATTCCGTTGCCCAGCGCGGCACCGTCCATGGTGACGAGCTGACCCCGGAAGGTTTCCTCACCAATCATGCCGGCGGTGTTCTCGGCGGGATTTCCACCGGCCAGGACATCACGGTGTCGATTGCAATCAAGCCCACTTCCAGCATCCGCACCCCGC
>DATBUE010000078.1:0-3675 GCA_036516375.1 Noviherbaspirillum sp.
GGCCGACCCCATGCCGCTGAGGTTCAGGTTCGCCGCCGAGCTGGCATACACGGTCGCGCCGCCGAGGCCGCTCATGTCGAGGTCGACAACGTCGGCGCGCAGTTTCTCGGCGTCGAGATTGCCCACGCCTGCCAGCGTCGCGCGCAGCGTCTTTGTCTGGCCCGCCACGGCCAGTTGGCCGGCGCCGCGCAGCGCCAGGTCCATGCGTTCGGCACGGCCTGCGTCGATCGACATGCTGCCGACGCCGCCCAGGCGCGCATCGACGTTACGGTAATTCCCGTTGAGGGTGACCGTGCCCGCGCCGTCGAGCGCCAGCACGATGCGTTCGCCGCCGAAACCGCTGACCGTGCTCGCGCCCACGCCTTCGGACACGAACTCGGCCAGATTCGGCACGGTCAGCTCGGCGCGCAATTTCGGCTCCTTGCTGCCGCGCCTGTCATTACTGCGTTTTTCGGTATCGATTTCCAGCGTATCGCCATGCTGGCGCGTCGTCACACGCGCGACGTCGCTGCGTTCGCCCGAGATCACGAGCGCAGGCTTGGCGCCCTGGCGCAGGACCAGGTCGACCACGCCATCGAGTTTCACGCGCGTGACGCGGGCATCGACAGTGCGCGCCTCGCGGATCACATCGGCCGCGCAAGCGGTGCCGGCGCCGAGCGCCAGGGTGGAAGCCATCAGGGTGGCGCCGAGCAGTTTGTTCATGGTCGTCTCCGTGCATGTTGGAATGCTTGCACTGTAGATCGACCTCCCCGGCATGGCACCACCGATGCGACAGGCTGCACGATATGAGGACCGAAGCGGCCGAAACCGTCCGCCAGACCGGAGTGGACAGATGCCGTCAGCGGCGCAGCGACCGGCGCACCAGCACGCCGGCGCCGACCAGCGCCAGCACGACCACGCCCAGCGCCACCCAGCCCTCGTACGCATGGATCAGGTGCGGCACGCCAGGATCCGGGGCAGGGGCGGAAGCACTGACAATGGTGACGCACAGCGCGGCGGCGATGACGGCGATCGGGACAAAACGGCGCAGGGAAATCGGCATGATGGCTCCTGGTTGGCTTCGGGCACGCAGCAGGCTGGTATGGCCACGCAAGCCGGGCAATATCCTCGTAATTACTTACAAACGTCCGCCGCAGCCAGTCTCCAGCGCACGCTGAAACCGCTAACAGTGGGGCAGGGCGCGCGGACGTTCATTGCCATGAACTCAGCAAGAAACGTGCCGCCTCCAATGCCCGGGCAGGAAGGAAAGGGCATGCCGATGGCGCACGGGATTGGTGCGCGCCGCGCCAGGAAATGGTGCCGGGCGAGTGCCGGAGCACGGCGATTCGGGATGGCGCCTGGCCGAGGGCAGGACAGCGTCCCGATGCGGATTCACGTATCCGATTCAAGTACCGACCTGGGCAGCTCGAGGGCGCTCAGCTGCCAGCTCCAGAGGCCGGTACGCTTGAGGATGAAGCGGCCGGCATCCTGGCCGGGACGGGAAATCGCGACCTTGTTCCAGCCCTGGTAATCGACCGAGTAATCAAGCTTCTCCTGCTTCACCGGCTCCCCTGATGCGGCCGGATCCGCCTTCGGCGTCCCTGGCGTTGCAGGCCTTACCTGTCCCGATTCCATCATGGCCAGCACGCCGGCCGGCGAGACGGCCGCGTCGATCAGCGGATTGATGAGTGCGACGGCCATCATCTGGCCGATGCCGGAGAAGGGATTGTTCGCCATCTCGGGCGAGGCCATCCGCTTGTTCATCATCGTCATCATCTGGCCCTTGAAACTCTCGCGCAGGGCCGGGAAATCGATATGTTCGGACAAGCGGTCGGCATCCTTGACTTCGATCGCCGCCTTCATCTGGTGCAGGGTCCAGTACGGACTTGCATAGCTGCTGACAGCCAGGCTGGTGGCGACTGCGGCGGCGATGGCGATGGCAGAGGTTTTCTTCATGGTCGGCAGGAATCCAGAAAAGCTAAGCGACCAAGTATATCCGCCAAGAAACGACGAATGCTCACGAAAAATTGCATGAGTTGATATTGGCATGGACCGGAAAACAAAAAGCCCAGCCATGGAGGCTGGGCTTTTTGCGCGGACTGCTTTTTACTGATAGTGGTGCCGGCTGCCGGTTTCGAACTGGCCACCTGATGATTACAAATCAACTGCTCTACCAAATGAGCTAAGCCGGCGTAATCTGTACGGCTGGGATTATACCGTCATTTAATCCGCGTCAGCGTCGGACGGCCGCCTTTTTTCGGCGGTTCTTTGTTGTCGTCGTCGGAAGAATGCGACACCTCCGGCGCCGTCGCTTCGCTGGCGCTGGCAGGCACGGCGGACAGGCTCGGGGCCGGCGTTGCTTCTTCTTCCGGCGTGGCCATCTCGGCCGCCGTGACGCTGACGTCGAAGGCCATGCCCTGGCCGTTCTCGTTGGCGTAGATCGCCAGCACGTTCTGGACCGGGACGTAGATCTCGCGCGACACGCCGGCGAAGCGGGCGCGGAAGTGGATCGCGTCGTTGTCCATCTTCAGGCCCGAGGTGGCGCCGTAGCTGATGTTGAGGATGATCTCGCCCTTCTTGACGTATTCCATCGGGACCGTCGTGGCCGAGTCGACCCGCACCGCAAGATAGGGCGTGTAACCGCTGTCGGTGCACCACTCGTAGATGGCGCGCAGCAAATAGGGCTTGGTGGAAATCTCAGGCATGTGCAAATGGGTGTTGTTGGTCCAACGAGGCGCGGGCCGCCAAGGCGGACATGCCGGCCTTGCTATTCGGCGTGCATACGCGGAACGCCAGTTTACTGCGATTCGCCAAAAGGCGGCGCAAACTGGGATATCAGGGGTGCTGGGTCAGCCAGGTGCGACAGCAAGGTATTGGCGTGGGCCAATACCTTGCTGCGCTAACTTGTCGATGTCGACGTCACCGATTAACGGCGCATCACCTTTTCCGACGGGGTCAGCGCTTCGATGTAGGCAGGGCGCGAGAAGATGCGCTCGGCGTACTTCATCAGCGGCGCTGCCGTCTTCGACAGCTCGATACCGTAGTGGTCCAGGCGCCACAGCAGCGGTGCGATCGCCACGTCCAGCATCGAGAACTCGTCGCCCAGCATGTACTTGTTCTTCAGGAACAGCGGGGCCAGCGTGGTCAGGCGGTCACGGATTTCGGCGCGCGCCTTGTCGTGGGCCTTCTCGTTCGTCTTGTTGCGGTCGCTTTCCAGGACGTGCACGTGGACGAACAGTTCTTTTTCGAAGTTGAACAGCATCAGGCGGGCACGCGCGCGCATCAGCGGATCGGCCGGCATCAGCTGCGGGTGCGGGAAGCGCTCGTCGATGTACTCGTTGATGATGTTCGATTCGTACAGGATCAGTTCGCGCTCGACCAGGATCGGCACCTGGCCGTAGGGGTTCATGGTCGAGATGTCTTCCGGCTTGTTGAACAGGTCGACGTCGCGCACCTCGAAGTCCATGCCCTTTTCGAACAGGACCAGGCGGCAGCGTTGGGAGAACGGGCACGTGGTGCCGGAGTAGAGAACCATCATGGTTTGTAGTTCCTCAAGAAACAATGGGGTGAAGCGCCTAGCGATTCACCCCGAAAAATGATTGCCCGTATTATAGCCAACCGGGCAATGAAAGCGAATTTACTTCACTTCTTTCCAATACGATTTGTTCAAGAGCCAAGCCAGGAAGGCAAAAGCAG
>DATBUE010000079.1:0-4218 GCA_036516375.1 Noviherbaspirillum sp.
GGCGGATGTTTGCAGCGGCTCGACGGCGAGCCCGAGCATCGCATCGATCTGGGACGAGATCACCATCCAGGAAATGACGCCGACCAAGCCCGCTTTGCCGATGGCCTTGACCAGTTCCACCAGCGAACGGGTGGAGAACATGTTGCCAATGCCCTTGATCGGATTCATGCGGCCGAACTGCGGCATCAATGCTTTGCCGGAGAACAGCCAGCCGCCGATCAACAGCGGCGAAGCCAGCGCAACCAGGATCAGGATGCCTGCGATTGGCGCCAGGCCGATCGCGACATCCACCAGGCCCTTGACCATGTGCTGCAGCAGGAGATTCAGATCGAAGGCATGCTCGCGCTCGAAGGAGAGGCCATTGGTAAGCATGTTGTTCATGCGACGCACCAGGCTTTCGCCAGACATCCAGAACGCAATTCCGCCGGCGAGCAGGATCGAACAGGTGGCCAGTTCCCGCGATCGGGGAACGTCGCCTTCCTCGCGCGCCTGCTCCAGTTTCCTGGGCGACGCTGGTTCGGTTTTCTCGAGATCGCTTTCCTCGGCCATTGCCGACTCCTGTCCTGTCCGCAGCAGAAAACGCTCTGCGGACCCATAGGCAGGATTATTGGCGGCTTGTCAGATTGACGATCGGGGGAACAGGCGGCGAATCCCCTCTTTATTCGGGGACGGCCAGCCACACCGCAGGAAGGAGGAAAACAGAAAGAGGCTCAGAGTTGCAGGGTCTGCGCCCAGGCCAGCGCCGCCATCTGCGCCTGGTTCACCTGCTTGACGTCCATGCACAACGAAGTGGCCATGGCCTCGACATCGGCATTGTTCAACTCGCAGGCCTCGGCCAGTGCAAGGAAGGGACCGTAGATCCCTTCGCGCGAGAGCAAGGCCTGGGTTATCGATTCGGAAAGCTGGATCTTTTCCAGCACCTGTTCCATCGGCACCCCGAGCAGCTTGTCCAGCAGCGAGAACATGCCTGCCACGAAGAGGTTCTCCGCTTCCTGACGCGGCAGGAAACCGGCTCCGAGCAGTTCCGAAAAACGGCCGCGGATGACGGCAGTTTGCATCAGCACGGGGGAATAGCCGGTGGTCGTCGCGGTCGCCAACAACAGCGCCAACCAGCGATACAGCGGCGAATAACCAAGCATCGTGACCGCATGGCGCAGCGACTGGATTTCGCAGCCGAGTCCGAAGCCGGCGGAATTGATGTAGCGAAGCAGCTTGTAGGACAGCGCCGGATCGCGCTTGAGTACGTTCTCCAGTTGCTTGACCTCGGCGTTCTTGCGCACCATGTCCATCAACTGCAGGATCAGCGTCTGCGCCGGATTGAGCTCGCGCGCAAAATTACCTGGCCGCGGACTCAGATGCAGGTGGCCGACGAAGGCGTACATCGACAGCGAAGCACTCAGGTCGTAAGCCTTCCAGCTATTGACTCCACGTGCGATCACCTGAAGACGCGACGGTGCTTGGGTCTGATGCTGCTGCACTTGCGCCGCAAAATCCGGCGCGCCCATCGACACTTCCAGGTAAGCCAGTTCTGAACGCAGGCGCGCATCCAGCATCGCGGGATCGACGAGACCGCGCAGGGAAATTGCAAATCCGCGCGCGCGCGCCTGTGCCACCTTCGCTATCGTTGCGTCATCGGCAAGTTCGGCCGCCCGCAGGACAAGAACAGTGCCGCGCACGGGCAGTGCGTCCAGCGCGGGATGGCCGAGCAAATGCGGCGTGATTTCGAGAAAGACAAGTTGCTCGCCCAGCAGGCTGTCGGCTTCCGCGCCGCCCAGGCACTCGGCGGCAAAACGCACCAGATGCAGCGCCTCTTCCGCGCTCGGCGCGCGCCCGGATGCGGCCACATCCTGCCAGAACAGTTCGTAGCCAAGCACACGCTCCTGGCTATTCAGCAGGGGCTCACGAACGATGAAATGCGTATCCAGCATGGCGGGGAAAACCATCAAGGGGTGAATCGGTCGGAAACCGGTTCTTCCGAATTGCTTGCGGCTGTATGCACGACGCCAGGCGCCGGTTGCCGAAGAGAGCGCGGGCTATGCCTTCAGGCGCGGCCCGCACAGATATGGGACAGGCTCAACCGCCCAGCTTCTCGAAAATCTTGGAGAGCTTTTCGTCCAGCGTTGCAGCCGTGAATGGCTTGACAACATAGCCGTTGGCGCCGGCTTGAGCAGCGGCAATGATGTTCTCCTTCTTCGCCTCGGCCGTCACCATCAGTACCGGGAGCTTGGACAGCGCAGGATCGGCGCGGATCTGCTGCAGCATGGTCAAGCCGTCCATGACCGGCATGTTCCAGTCGGAGATGACGAAGTCGAACTGTTCGCCGCGCAGCTTGGAGAGCGCCATGGAGCCGTCCTCCGCTTCATCGACGTTCGTGTAGCCCAATTCCTTGAGCAGGTTGCGCACGATACGGCGCATCGTCGAGAAATCGTCCACGACCAGAAACTTCGTATTCGGACCCGCCATGAATGCTCCATCGATTCGGTACTGCGTTTGAAGGACCACTGCGCAGGGGCGCAATGGCGCGCTAAGTATAATCGCTCGCCCTGCGCTTGTGCGCACCGCGGCGGCCGCGGCGTGGCGGCCTTGCACGCTTATACGCGTAGGGCGCGGCTGCTGTTGGCAGCGAGATAATTCAACGCCATCGCCGGCAGCGCCGATAGCGCACCGACCTCGTGCGTCGCACCGACGGCGATCGCTTCGCGCGGCATGCCAAACACCACGCAACTGGCCTCGTCCTGGGCGAAGTTGTATGCGCCCGCATTCTTCATGCTCAACATTCCCGCCGCGCCATCCTTGCCCATGCCGGTCAGAATCACGCCGACCGCGTTCTTACCAGCGCAGCGTGCGGCGGAGTCAAACAACACATCGACCGAAGGACGATGGCGGTTCACCGGCGGCCCCTGGTCCAGTTGCGTGACGTAGTTGGCGCCGCTGCGCGCCAGCAGCAGATGCGAATGACCGGGCGCGATGAATGCATGTCCCGGCAGCACGCGCTCTCCGCCCTCGGCTTCGCGCACGGTGAGCTTGCACAGGCTATCGAGGCGCTTGGCGAACGAACGCGTGAACCCTTCCGGCATGTGCTGGGTGATCAGGATGCCGGGGCAGTCCGACGGCATCTGCATCAGGAACTCCTTGATCGCCTCGGTGCCGCCGGTGGACGCGCCGATGATGATCAGCTTTTCGCTACTGGTGAGCGGATTGCGTATCTGCGGCAGGCTTTCGCCGGTGGCGCGTGTCGGCTCGGACTGGGCAATCGTGCGCGCTTTCACATGCACGCGCGCGGCCGCCCTGATCTTTTCGCTGATCAGTTCGGCGTATTCCAGCATCCCGCTCTGAATCGACAACTTGGGCTTGGTCACGAAATCGACCGCACCCAGCTCCAGCGCACGCAGCGTGATTTCGGAGCCGCGCTCGGTTAACGACGACACCATCACCACCGGCATCGGCCGCAGGCGCATCAGCTTCTCCAGGAAATCGAGGCCGTCCATGCGCGGCATTTCGACATCCAGGGTCAACACATCGGGGTTGGTTTTCTTGATCAGCTCGCGCGCGACGATGGGATCGGGAGCCACGCCCACGACTTCCATGTCGGGTTGCCTGCTGATGATTTCGTTCATGACGCTGCGAATCAGCGCCGAATCGTCGACGATCAGGACCTTGATTTTCATGATGTTTGCTTCCGCTGAATGCGTGCCTCCAACGCGACCAGTGCCGCCCCTCTCTGCGCCGTTTCAACCGAACAGTTCGATATCGCCTGCCACCGGCCCGGTCTGCAGACGCTGCGCGTAATCCTGTTCGCGGTTGGCCAGCGTATTGTTGTTCAACTGCCGCAGTTTCTTGACCAGCACCCGGCCGGTGCGCGGGAAAAAGTACACCTTGCGCGGATAGATATCGTTCAGATCCTCCGCCATCACGCGGATGTTTTCCGCGCGCAGGTAATTGCGCACGAATTGGGCATTGCGTTCGCCCACGTTGATCGCGACGAAGCCGCGCAACACATTGCCGCCGCCGAACACCTTGGCCTCCAGGTTCTCGCGGCGCGCGCCTGCTTTCAGCACATCGTTGATCAGGACTTCCATCGCATAGGTGCCGTAGCGCATGGAAGCGGACACGGGGCTGTCGCTATCGCCGCTGTCAGGCAACATGAAGTGATTCATGCCCCCGATGCCGCTGACGCGGTCGCGGATGCAGGCCGACACGCAAGAGCCGAGCACGGTC
>DATBUE010000080.1:0-4396 GCA_036516375.1 Noviherbaspirillum sp.
CACGGCCGACCGCACCGACGTTCCATGAACTTTCCCTTCCGTACCGCAACCCCCAGCGAGCTTGCTGCCGCCCTGCAGGAGGCCCGCACGCGCACGCTGCTGCTGTTCGAAACCTTCGCCGCAGCCGGCGTCGAACATCCACCGTCCTTCCAGGCCGAAGGCATGAGCTCGCCGCGCTGGGAGCTTGGCCACATCGCCTGGTTTGCGGAGTGGTACGTGCTGCGCGATGCGCGCTCCAGCGACCCGACCGCCGCGCACTTGCCTTCGCTGCTGTCGCGAGGGGACGACTGGTTCGACGCCAACACGCTGGAGCAGGGCGGGGCTGCCGACCTGCCAAGCCGGGGCGCGCTGAAAACCTATTGCCATGAAGTGCTGGACCGCGTGCTGGACAAGCTCTCGCGCACGCAGCACGACGATGAAAGTCTTTATCCCTATCGGCTTGTGCTCGCCCATGAAGACATGTGGGGAGAGCGCTGGATGCAGGCTTTCCAATTGCTCGGGCTCGCACTGCCGGCGCCATTGGCGGAGCAGGGCACGCGGGCATGGGGGCAGGGCGAGATCAGCTTCCCGGGCGGGACGATACAACTCGGCTCTCCGAGCGGGCACGGCTTCGTGTTCGACAACGAACAATGGGCGCACGACTGCTATGTGCCGCCGTTCGCGATGGATGACACGCTGGTCGAGAATGTGCAATTCGCCGAATTCGTCGCCGACGGCGGCTATCAGGACGCGCGTTACTGGACCACTGCCGGCCGTGCATGGCTGGTGGAGCAGGGACGTTCCGCCCCCCGTCACTGGCGCCGCGGCGGACAGGACGGGCACGAATGGCGCTGTCTGCGTTTCGGGCGCGAGATCGCGCTTGCGCCGCACGAACCTGTGCGCCATTTGAACCTGTACGAGGCGCAAGCCTACTGCCGCTGGGCGCGGCGCCGATTGCCGAGCGAAGCAGAATGGGAATACGCAGCTCAGAGCGGGCACGCGGCCCTGCGCTGGGGCGATCTGTGGGAGTGGACCGCCTCGCCGTTCGAACCCTATCCAGGTTTTGCGCCGGGAGCGTGGACCGGCTATTCCGAACCCTATTTCGGCAAGCACCAGGTCTTGCGTGGCGCTTCGTTCGCCACGCCCGCGCGCATGCGCTCGCTGAAGTTCCGGGGCTTTCGCTGGCCGGAGGATGACACGCTGTTTGCCGGATTCCGGACCTGTGCGTTGTAGGCCATACGCCCGGCGCCTCGGGCGCTTTCCGCAGAAATGAAAAAGCCCCGCAGGCTGCATGCCGCGGGGCTTCTTGTTGATGCCGCTGCCGGTTTGATCCGGCTTTGGTTAGCGGTCGCCGTAGGCGCGGCGCGGGCCGCTGTCGCCGAAGCGCGGCTTGCCGCCACCGAAACCGCCGCCTTCCTTGCGCGGGGCACCCGGCTTGCTGAAGGTGCGCTGGCCCGGCTTGTCGCCGCTGCGCGGAGTGCGGTTGTCGCCCGGCTTCCAGCCGCCCGGTTTGCGCGGGCTGCGCGGTGCCGATGCCGTCTTCTTCGGCTCGTAGCCTTCGATCACGTCAACCGGAATCAACTGCTTGGTGAAGCGCTCGATGCGCTTCATGTTCATCGTCTCGCTGTGGTTGACCAGCGAAATTGCCAGGCCACTGCGGCCGGCGCGGCCGGTACGGCCGATGCGGTGCACATAGTCTTCCGCGAACTTCGGCAGGTCGTAGTTCACTACGTGCGTGATGCCGGGCACGTCGATGCCGCGCGCAGCCACATCGGTTGCCACCAGCACGCGCACCTGGCCGCGACGCAATGCGTTCAGCGTGCGGTTGCGTGCGCCCTGGTTCATGTCGCCATGCAGCGCAGCGGCGGCAAAACCGTTGATGTTCAGGCGGTCGGCCAGCGTGTCGGCATCGCGCTTGGTGGCGGTGAACACGACGGCCTGGTCGATCGTCGTGTCGCGCAGCAGGTGGTCGAGCAGGCGGTTCTTGTGCGACAGGTCGTCGACGAAGTGCACGCGTTGCGTGATGTTTTCATGCTTGCTCGACGAACCGGCGATCTGGATCACCTGCGGGTCCTTGGTGATGCGGCGCGCCATCGTGCCGACGGTGCCGTCCAGCGTGGCCGAGAACAGCATGGTCTGGCGCGACTCCGGCGTGGCGGCGACGATCTTCTCGATGTCTTCGATGAAGCCCATGTCGAGCATGCGGTCGGCTTCGTCCAGCACCAGGATCTCGAGCTGCGAGAAATCGATCTTGCCGGAATCCATGTGGTCGATCAGGCGGCCTGGGGTCGCAACCAGGATTTCCGGATTGCGCGACAGCAGTTGCATCTGCTTCGGATACGGCATGCCGCCCAGGATCGAAACGGCGCGCACGCGGCGCAGGTAGGAGCCGTACTTGGTTGTGGCTTCGGTGACCTGCAATGCGAGTTCACGCGTGGGGGTCAGCACCAGCATCTTCGGTTGGGCGGGAGTAAAGCGCGGACGCTCGCCGCGCGAACGGGCCGACTGGCGTTCCTGGTTCGGCGTCTTCGCGCCGGGAGCCGAATCCTGCTCAGCCACAGCAAACTTGTGCAGCGCCGGCAGCATGAAGGCGGCGGTCTTGCCGGAGCCGGTCTGCGAGGAGACCAGCAGGTCGCGGTTCTGCAATGCGGCGGGAACGGCTTGTTCCTGGACGGGAGTGGGTTTCGTGTAGCCGGCTTCGCTCAGTGCTTTGAGGATGGACGCGTGCAGGCCAATTGCTTCAAATGACATTGTGTTTCTTTCGTAATTTCCATCGCGGGTCAACGCCGCGACGGTCCGCGACTAGGGGCGGACGGATGAAAAAGGCAAAGCCAACCAACGAAACTGCTGAGATGGAATCTGAGAGATTTCGGCACAAAAGCTTTGCGCCGGGACGGTGTCCGAAGTGACGACACCAGGAAGGCGGGATGGCTTTTTGAAAACTGCTAAACGGTTTGCGATGCTGCGCTGTGCACGCCTTGCGTGACACAGCGGCGCATTATACAGAGAAGCGGTGCTGCGTGTGGGCATTCATTCGGTCCGGAGCACCGGACCGAACGCATATCACTCTTCCGGCGTCACCATCACATGCGAGAAACCACCGTCGACATAGGTGATCTCGCTGGTGATGCCGGCCGACAGATCGGACAGCAGGAAGGCTGCGGTATTGCCGACGTCTTCGATGGTGACGTTGCGGCGCAGCGGTGCATTCTGGGCCACGATGCCGAGCAGCTTGCTGAAGTCCTTGATGCCGGAAGCGGCCAGCGTCTTGATCGGACCCGCCGAGATACCGTTCACACGCACGCCCTTGGGGCCGAGCGATTCGGCCAGGTAGCGCACGCTGGCTTCCAGCGACGCCTTGGCGAGTCCCATCGTGTTGTAGTTGGGAGTGGCGCGCATCGAGCCCAGGTAAGTCAGCGTCAGCAGGGCGGAGCCGGGGCGCAAGAGCGGCAGCGCAGCCTTGGCCATCGCGGGGAAGCTGTAGGAGGAAATGTCGTGCGCGATGCGGAAGGCTTCGCGCGAAAGGCCGTCGAGGAAGTCGCCGGCGATGGCCTCGCGCGGCGCGAAGCCGATCGAATGCACGAGGCCGTCGAGCTGGTTCCAGGACTTGCCGAGGTCGGCGAACAACTGGTTGATCTGCTCGTCGCTGGAGACATCGCAATCGAATATCAGTTCGCTGTCGAACTCTTTCGCGAACTCGGTGATCCGATCCTTGAAGCGCTCGCCGACATAGGTGAACGCCAGGTCCGCGCCTTCGCGCTTGCAGGCTTGCGCGATGCCGTAGGCGATGGAACGGTTGGACAGGAGACCGGTGATCAGGATCTTTTTGCCTTGCAGGAATGCCATGATGACTCCAGGTGGATAGCGGGATCGGCGCAACGCTCAGGCGGGCGGCACCGACGACAAGCGGCGAATTGTAGGGGCGGATGAACAGGCGGGCAACTATTCGAGCTCAGTCATGCATGGCGGTGATCAAGTAGTCAGGCCGGGGAGCGTGATAAAAACGGCACACGGAATTAATCAACACCAACATGCGGCCCATCCGACTCGAATGCACGAACCAGAACATTGCCCTCGACCCCGAAATCCGCTTCGGTACAATAGCCCGGCTTCCTGCGGCGGCGTCCCGCGTGTCCGATGCGGCTGTCGCCGGTGATCCCTTTCCCCGGTCCTTACGCTGCATGCAGAAACTCCTTTTCTCCCTGCTGTTCGCCAGCCTGTTTCTTGCGAACGGCGTCGCGCGCGCCGAGCATGCCCTGGCGCTTGGCTACACCCCGAAATACCCCGCCGGCTTCAGTCATTTCGACTACGTGAACCCGGATGCGCCCAAGGGCGGCAGCATCACGTTTCCGGCGCTGGGCAGCTTCGACAAGTTCAATCCGTTCACCTTGAAGGGCATGTCGGCCGCCGGCCTGGG
>DATBUE010000081.1:0-4665 GCA_036516375.1 Noviherbaspirillum sp.
CTTCCACGCTGATGGGCGCGGCCTTCTTGCTGTTCGTGCATGGCCGCACCGTTCCCATCGCCTTTGTCGAAACCTTGCGTGAAGGCTTCGGCCGCAGCCTGGTCGTGGGCCTCGCCGTGATCGCCGTGCTGCTGCCGCTGAAGTGGACGCTTGCGCCCAGCGTGCTGGCCACGCTCGGCGTGGTTGCGCTGGCCGGCCTCACGCTCGGCCTGGCCGGCCTGTTCCTGATCGTCGGCAGTGACGACCGCAGCGCCATGCTCGCCTTCGCACGCCGTTTCCGTTCGTAGCATCCCTATGCGCATCCTGCTCGTATCAGAAGACATCCCCTACCCGAACATGGGCGGCCTGGCCAAGCATGTGTTGACGCTCGCACGCGCATTGGTGCGCGCCGGGCACGAGGTCGACCTGCTCGGCGGCGACCAGCACCCGATCGAGGTGTGCGGCGAAGAAGGTCAGTTCGGCGGACGCTTCATCGGCGAACTGAGCGGCCAGCATGCGGGCTGGAAGGAAAACAGCCTGGGCATGTACATACCGGCCAAGCGCACTGCGATCGCACGCCGCTTCGCACGCATCATCCTGCGCCATGCGCCGCGCTACGACGTGATCCACTATCACGGGCACATTCCGAATGTGGCGCGCTTCATCCCCGAACACGTCAACTTCGTGCAGACGCGGCACGACCAGGGCAGCGATTGCTTCCGTCATACACGCTTCAACAACAAGGACGCCATCTGCACATCGACTACGCCGTCCGACTGCGCGCGCTGCCTTACGCCGAATCCGAATGCCTTGCAGCGCGCAGTCTCAAGCGCGGCTGTGGTGCGCTTCCGGCGCGAAGTGGCCGAAGGATTCAGCCGGCACAAGACCGTCTTCGTATCCGACATGCTCGCTCGCAATTTCAGCCGCAGTGCCGGCAGCGGATGCTGGGGCAGCACGATCCATAATTTCGTTGACCGCGCGCGACTGGAACAGATTCGCAAATCCGCCGAGCTGCTTCCGCCCTCGTCGGTCTTCCAGGTCTTCGTGGCCGGCAAGCTGTACCCGGCCAAGGGCATCGAACGCTTTATCCGCACCATCGCCCCGCGCCTGCGTGCCGACATGCGCATCACCGTGGCCGGAGACGGCCCGGAAGAAGACCGTTTGCGCGCGGAATTCGAAAACGGCCAGATCCAGTTGCTGGGCTGGTGCGCGCCCGACAAGACCCTGAAGCTCGCCGCCGCAGCCGACGCGATCGTCGTGCCATCGGTTTGGGAAGAGCCCTGCGCCACCACCGTTCTGGAAGGACTCTTTCTCGGCAAGCCGACCTTCGCGCTGGAACGCGGAGGCACGCCGGAGCTGGCGATGTATGCGGCCGAACCGGGCCAGTTGCGCCTGCACAAAGACATGGATGCGCTGGTGTCCGATCTCGTTTCGTTCACGCGGCGCACGCACTACGGCTATGCACCGGCCGGCCTCGGCAGCGCCGACCACGCAGCGAACCGCCTGCTCGAGCTGTACCGCCAACCCTCACCCTCCCTCAGTTGAAAGATGTCCGATATATGTCTCTTACCTTTTCCATCATCACCTGCACCTGGAACAGCGCGGCCTATCTCGACGAATCGATCGCGTCGGTCCTGTCCCAGGACTATCCGCACATCGAATACATCTTCGTCGACGGCGGGTCCACCGACGGCACGCTGGAAAAGATCCACGCGCTAAAGCGCCCCTACAAGCTGCTGGAAAACGTGCGCGGCGGCGTGAGCAATGCAATGAACGAAGGCACGCGCATCGCCACCGGCGACGTGGTCGCGCACCTGCATTCGGACGACTACTACCTGCACCCGACCGTGCTCTCCACGGTCGCCGCCTACCTGCGCTCCAGCGGGCGCGAATGGCTGTTCGGACGCACGATGGCGTTGGTCGACGGCAAGCTGCGCCCTGACAACTACGTCTCCCCGCGTTTCAGCTTCGAGAACATGTTGAAGGGGAATTTCGTACCGCATCCGGCCACCTTCGTGCGCCGCCGCCTGATGAACCGTGCCGGCGGTTTCGACACCGGCCTGAAGTACGCAATGGATTACGACCTGTGGCTGCGCCTGGCACCGCTGGCAGATCCGCTGCAACTCGATGAACCACTGGCCGCCTTCCGTGAACACGAAGGCAGCCTCTCCTATTCGACCCAGAACCGCCTGGCCGCCATGGGCGAGGATCTTCGCGTGCGCATGAAGTACGCCGGCAAGAACCCCGTCAAGCTGGCCGAGCACTACGCCCGTTATTTCGTCAGACGTCAACGCGCCATCCGCGCCGGAGCAAGGAGCTAACCATGCCAGCCGTTTCCCTGATCGTTGCGACCGTCAATCGCACCACCGAACTGGACCGCCTGTTCGAATCCTTCGCAGCCCAGACCTTCCGCGACTTCGAAGTCATCGTGGTCGACCAGAACACCGATGACAGGCTGCTGCCCTACCTCGAGCGTGCGCGCTACCTGGGCTTGCCGCTCAAGCACATCCGCCATCACCCGGCCAACCTGTCGGCGGCGCGCAATGTCGGCATTGCAGCAGCCAGCGGCGAGTGGGTGGGCTTTCCTGATGACGACTGCTGGTACGACCCGCTGCTGCTCGAAAAGCTCAAGCCACGTTTTGACTGCAAGGACCCGATGTCCGGCGCGGCCGTGCAGTGGTGCGAGGAAGGCTTGCCGCCCGAGCCGGCACCGAACCTGACCTGGGAGCGCTCACGCATGTTCCGCGACATTCCGGTTGCGTCGTTCCAGCTTTTCTTCCACCGCGGCCTGTTCGAGCGCATCGGCCAGTTCGACTGCCGCCTGGGCGTTGGCCTGTTCTTCGGCGCCGGTGAAGAAACCGACTTCGTGATGCGCGCATTGCGTGCCGGTGCGCGCGTGACCTATGACCCGGCGGCCATCGTGCATCACCCGGTGAAGAAGCCGGCGCCCACGCCGGAGGCGCGCCTGGCGATGGAAGCGCGTCAGCGCGGGGCCGGCGCCTTGTGGGCCAAGCACCGTCTGCCGGCCTGGGTCATCGTGCGTGGCCTGATGGCCCCGCTGGTGCGCCCCGTGCTCAAGGGCGAACTGGGTCACGAACTTTCGCTCGGCATCGCCACCTTCCGCGGCCGCCTGCAAGGCATGCGTCAGTGGAATCAGCGGCAGGTGTAAACCTGCCTTGATGTGACAAGGATTTGTTACAAAAGAAGCCGTGGAGAAAGACTTGCCTTTGATTTCGCGCGGCACGCTTAACGTTGGCAGCAGCACAATCAAGTCATGACTCCACTCGACTCCTGGCACTCCGTGACTGCGCTCCTATCCGGCACCGCACGCGCTTCCGTCGCGCCTGCGGCGCTCACCAAAGACAAGATGGATCAACGAATCGACCCGGACAAAGCTGGCACCTTGACGGAAGGCAGCCGCCGGAGCCATGCAGGGCGCGCTCCCGTGCTTCGCATCGCACTGGTCACCAACCACCCTCCGCCGTTCCGTATTCCGATCTACGAACGCATTGCGGAAGCACCGGACGTGGATCTGCACGCGGTCTTCTGCAGCCGGCGCGAGCCGAACCGGAAATGGGATGTGCCGCCGCTGCCGTTCAACCATCGCTTCCTGAAGGAGCGTTTCGTAGCGCGCGGCTCCAACTTCATTCACAACAATCCGGACGTATTCGGCCAGCTGCAGCGCATCAAGCCGGACGTAATCGTCACCACCGGCTTCAATCCCACGCATCTGTACGCGTTTGCCTATGCCCAGTTCAAGGGCATTCCGCATGTGCCGATGACCGACGGGACCGAAGTTTCCGAGCGTGGACTGTCGCGCATGCACAAGCTGATCCGTCGCATCATCTACGCCCGTTCGGCCGCCTTCATCGCGGCCAGCCGCGGCGGCTTGCGCCTGTACCGCAGCTACGGCATCGACCCCGAGCACTGCTTCCAGTCCTGCCTGTGCATCGATAACCACGCCTACGAAGAGGTGCGCGTGGAAGCCGAGCCGCCACGCTTCGACCTGGTCTTCTGCGCACGCATGGTCGCCGAGAAGAACCCGCTGTTCGCGCTGCACGTGGCCGCTTCGCTGGCCATGCGCATCGGCCGCACGGTGCGCATCCTGTTCGTCGGCAGCGGCGACGCCGAGCAGGCCGTGCGTGCCTGCGCCGCCCGTTATCCCGAACTGATCGAAGCCGAATTTCATGGCCATGCAGAGCAGAACGAACTGCCGCACCTGTATCGCTCGGCACGTCTGTTCCTGTTCCCGACCCAGGCCGACGTTTGGGGTGTGGTGGCCAATGAAGCCTGCGCAGCCGGCCTGCCCATCCTGGTCTCGCCGCACGCAGGCGTAGCCGGCGAACTCATCGTCGACGGCGAAAACGGATACGTACTGCCGCTGGACGTGGAGCAATGGGCCGCCCGCGCCGCCGAACTGCTCACCGACGAAACCCTCTATCGCCGCTTTGCCGCGCGCAGCCTGGCGCTGGTACGCCGCTACACCTTCGAGCATGCGGCCAACGGCATCATCGACGCCTGCCGCCATGCAGCCGGCAACAGCGCCCAGCGCCGCGCCATGCCGGCACGGCACAAGGCCGGCGCCTGAACAGGCACGAAAGGCAAGCGATGAAGATCCTGATCGCCCACAACGCCTACCAGCAGCGGGGCGGCGAAGACATGGTGGTCGATGCCGAGATCGCGCTG
>DATBUE010000082.1:0-4990 GCA_036516375.1 Noviherbaspirillum sp.
TGCCTCCCCCCTGCACCCTGTGCAACCCGTCGCACGTTCGCCATGTCGAAGCCGATTGCAGGACACGCCTGTAACCACTGCGCTTTCCTGGCAGCGATGCACTCCTCAACTTGACCGGCGTGGATGAAACTCATGCGCGACTCCTCGTTCTTGAGCTTGTATGTATCGACGGGGACGCTGCCTCCCTGTTCCCTGCGACGCGCATTGCGCAAAAAAGTGCAGTCGCCCTGCCCTCCTTCAAAAGTCGAAACTGATGCCTTGGGCCAAGGGTAGTGCCCGGCTGTAATTGATCGTGTTGGTGGCGCGGCGCATATAGGCCTTCCAGGAATCCGAGCCGGATTCGCGCCCGCCGCCGGTTTCCTTTTCGCCGCCGAAGGCGCCGCCGATTTCCGCCCCGCTGGGACCGATGTTCACATTAGCAATCCCGCAGTCGCTGCCGTTGGCGGAAAGAAAGTGCTCGGCCTCGCGCAAGTCATTGGTGAAGATGCTTGAAGACAAGCCTTGCGGCACGGCGTTGTTCCATGCGATCGCCTGCTCCAGGGAACGGTAGCGCACGACATAGAGAATCGGAGCGAAGGTTTCGCGCTGCATGACCTCGGTCTGCGCCGGCATCTCGACCAGTGCGGGCCGCACGTAATGGCCGCCCTCGCAAGCGGCCACCGCAACACGCTCGCCGCCCACCACCTCACCGCGCTCTTGCCTTGCCTGCGCCAGCGCGGCTTGCATCTTCATCCAAGCCTCCTCGTCCACCAGCGGCCCGACCAGAGTGCCCGCGTGCAGCGGATTGCCGACCGGCAGATCTGCATACACCTTCTTTAGCCGCGCCAACAATTGGTCCGCAATCTCTTCATGGATGAACAGCCGGCGCAGACTCGTGCAGCGCTGGCCTGCCGTACCCACCGCGGCGAACACGATGGCGCGCACGGCCAGCTCCAGATCGGCGCTGGGCGCGACGATCATTGCATTGTTGCCGCCCAATTCGAGCAGGCTGCGCGCCAGTCGGGCTGAGCATGCCTGCGCCACCGCGCGGCCCATGCGCGTGCTGCCGGTCGCACTGATGAGCGGCACCCGCGCATCGTCGACCAACGCCTGCCCCGCGTCGGCACGCCCGATGATCACTTGCGACAGCCCTTGGGGGGCCTCGCCGAAGCGTGCCTGCGCCCGTGCAAACAAGGTCTGCACTGCAAGCGCAGTCAGCGGCGTCTTCTCGGATGGCTTCCACACCACGCTGTTGCCGCACACGAAGGCCAGCGCCGCGTTCCAGGACCACACAGCCACCGGGAAATTGAAAGCGGAAATCACGCCCACCACGTCGAGCGGATGCCAGGTTTCCATCATCCGATGCCCCGGCCGCTCGGATGCAATGGTCAGGCCGTACAACTGACGTGACAGGCCGACGGCGAAGTCGCAGATATCGATCATTTCCTGCACTTCGCCCAGCCCTTCCTGCAGGATCTTGCCGGTCTCCAGCGTCACCAGCCGCCCGAGCGCGCCCTTGTTTGCACGCAGTTCTTCGCCGAACAGGCGCACCAGTTCGCCGCGTTTCGGCGGCGGCACGCTGCGCCAGGCAAGAAAGGCATCGTGGGCAGAGCCGATCTTTTCGGCGATCTGCTGCGGCGTGTCCATGCCCAGCGTCGCATGTACCTTGCCATCGATGGGGCTGCGGCAGGCAAGCGCGTCGCCGCGCCAGGCGGAAAGATCGACGCCCAATTGCTCCATGACTTGCCGGATCTCGTTCATCGCTACTCCTTTCGCTCACGCCGCATAGACGCTGCCGAAGCGGTTGCCCAGAAAATCCTCCAGCCGCGCCTGCTCCTGGCGCACCAGGCCCGCGCGCGGCAGATGGCCCTGCAACACCAGGTCCACCATCGCGCAGATGCCTGCCGCCGTGGTCAGCTGGATCGCGGACAGCCAGCGTCCATGCAACTGCCGGCTGTAGATCTTGCGCGCATAGCTTTCCTGCTCCAGCCTGCCCTCGCGCCAGCCGCACACGCTGACGAAGACCAGCACCACATCCTGGCGCGTGATCGGAATCGCTGCTTCCAGCACGTCCTTCAGGATCGCGCGGCGTTCCGGCGCGCCCAGTTGCAGGTCGCGCAACAGCACCTTGATGATATCCCTGTGCCCCGGGTAGCGCACCGTCTTGTAGTTGAGGTTCTGCACGCGACCGGACAGGGTCTCGCACAGTGTGCCGAGGCCGCCGGAAGTGTTGAAAGCTTCGTAGTCGACGCCATCCAGCGAGAAGCGTTCAACCTCCTCCAGCGCAGGCACTTCGCGCAGCGCGCCATCGACTATGGCTTCGCAGGGATTGCAATACTCGTTGATCAGCCCATCCGTGCTCCAGGTCAGGTTGTACTTGAGCGCATTGCTGGGAAAGGTGGGCAGCGCACCGACGCGCATGTGCACATCGCGCAAGCGCTCGAAGCGACTGGCCAAGTCGTGCGCGACGATGGAGATGAAGCCGGGCGCCAGCCCGCACTGCGGCACGAAGGCGGTGGCGGCATCCTCCGCCAGCGTTTTCACCGCCCGCGTGCTGCGCACGTCCTCGGTCAGGTCGAAGTAGTGCGAGCCTGCCCGCTTGGCGGCGGTGGCAATCGCGGGGGTGAGGAAGTAAGGCGAAGCAGACAGCGTCACTTCATGGCCATCGATCAAGCGCGCGAGCTCATCGCGCGGGCTGGTGACCGTGTCGCCGAGATCGAGACAGACGGTATGCACATCGGGCAGCTGCAGTTGCTGCACCTGGGCCAGGCGCTGTGCGTCGCGGTCGACCACGGTGATGCGAAAGCCGCCCGCATGCGCAAGCAGGGCAAGAATTGCATCGCCGATCTTGCCCGCGCCAAGCAGTATCAATCTGGTTTTCATTGCCGCCTCCCTGTGTCGAACCTGCATCCACTGTAGGCCGGATGCCAGTCTGAAAACAATCGGCAAGACGTCGCGGGAAACTGTCGGCACGCTACAATCCGACGACCTCGCACGACAAGCTGTAGCACCACGACGACAACGCATGATCCCCGCCCTGGACGACATCGACCGCAAGATCCTGGCCCTGCTGATGGACGACGCGCGACTGCCGGTGGCCACCATCGCGCGGCACCTTGATATCGCCCGCACGACGGCCATCGCCCGCATCGCGAACCTGGAAGCGCGCGGCGTGATCGTCGGTTATGGCGTACGCCTGAATCAGCTCCCGGGACAGTCGCAGGTGTGTGCCTATGTCGGGCTGGCCGTCGAACCGGCCAAGGCAGCGCTGCTGCTGAAGGCATTGGAGAAGATGGCGCAGGTCGAAACGCTGTGCGCGGTGAGCGGCCCGGTCGATTACATGCTCACGCTGCGCTGCGAATCGACCGCCGAGCTGGACCGCGTACTCGATCAGATCGGCGCCATCGACGGCGTGCGCCAGACCTCGACCTCGATCATCCTCAGCAAACGCATAGACCGCAGTCCGTTGTGACAAGCGGCGCATAAGGAGACAGCATGCATTCGGTACCCGAATCGAAACAAGCCCACTTGTGGCGCAAGGTGGTCTGGCACACCGACCCCGAACAATCGCCACTCGGCCCCTACCATTCGGTCGAGGTCTACTGCTGCGAGGAAGCCAACGGCTACGCGATCTGGTACGTGCGCAAATTGGGCAAGGACGACCGGCGCGGCGCGCAGGGCGTAGGCAATGGCGACTACCTGCTGCAGTACTTCCCGAAGTCGCGCCGCGACGAAGCGATCGAACGAGCGGTATTGATTGCCAACGGCGGCAGCGCCGACGAAGCGATCATGCGTCTGGACGCGCTTGCGGCGGCCGCGCAGCGGGTGTGAATTGAGAGTTCCGCCCTACACCACCAGCGGCGGCTCCTGCATCAACGCCACCTGTTCGCGCAATTCGAGAATGCGGTCCTGCCAGTAACGCTGGGTATTGAACCAGGGGAAGGCAACCGGAAAGGCGGGATCTTCCCAGCGCTGCGCGATCCACGCTGAATAGTGGATCAGGCGCAGCGTGCGCAAGGCTTCGACCAGATGCAGTTCGCGCCGGTCGAATTCGCGAAAGTCCTCATAGCCCGCCAGCACATCCGACAACTGGCGCGTCATCTCACCCCGCTCCCCCGACAGCAGCATCCACAAATCCTGCAACGCAGGCCCCATGCGACTGTCGTCGAAATCGACGAAATGCGGGCCGGCCTCGGTCCACAGGATGTTCCCCACATGGCAGTCGCCGTGCAGGCGGATCAGGGCGACATCGCCTGCACGGTCGTAGCATGCGCGCACGCCGTCCAGGGCTTGGCGCGCGACGCTTTCGTAGGCGGCACGCAGGTCGGGAGGAAGGAAATCGTGGGCGAGCAGGTAGGCCAGCGGTTCGTCGCCGAAATGCACTGCGTTCAAGGTCGGACGTGTCGTGAAAGGCTGACGCGCACCCACCATGTGGATGCGGCTCAGGAAACGGCCTATCCATTCCAGCGTGCCGGGAAGATCGAGTTCCGGCGCACGACCTCCCTGACGGCGAAAGACCGCGAACCGGAAATCCTGGTACCGCAGCAGAGTACGCGACTCGAATGCCTGCGGCGGCACGACCGGAATTTCCTCCTCGCAGAGCTGCGCGACGAAAGCGTGTTCTTCCAGAATTTGCTCGTCGTTCCAGCGCTGGGGGCGATAGAACTTCGCGACTACCGGCGGGCCGTCTTCCATGCCGATCTGATAGACGCGGTTTTCGTAGCTGTTCAGGGCCAGAAGGCGGCCGTCGCTATGCCATTCAGCGGTTGCGAGAGCGTCAAGAACTGTGTCCGGGCCGAGCCCGGTGAAGTTTGATATTTGCATCGGGCGATTTTACGCCCCGCCTCGCAACGAGCCTGTACGTCTGGAGGGAACATGCACATCGCCGTCGCAGACACGAACGAGGTGCATGTACACGACATTATTTGGTCATACTGTCGACACGCCAGTAGAGGCGGGAGCGCTTGGGGCCAATAGCCGGCGCCGGCTTCCGCGGCTTGTACGGCGATCC
>DATBUE010000083.1:0-4563 GCA_036516375.1 Noviherbaspirillum sp.
GGTCGAGTTGCCCCCGGTGACTGTCACCGCAGAGAAACCAGCCCAACAGACCAGGCGAGAACTGGAGGCCGAACAGGCGCACACCCCTGGCGGCGTGACGCTGATCGATACCGATACCCTGTACCAACGCAATACCGCCAATGTCGCCGACATGCTGCGTTACACGCCCGGCGCGTGGGCCGTGAGCAGCTCCGGCTCCGACGCCGCTTTCCTCTCCATCCGCGGCTCCAATCTGGATGCCGTGGACTACGACGGAAGCGGCATCAAGCTATTGCAGGACGGCCTTCCGGTAACCGCCGCCGACGGCAACAATCACAACCGCTTCGTCGACCCCCTTAGTGCACGCCACGTGATCGTTGCGCGCGGGGCAAACGCGCTCACCTACGGTGCCAGCACTCTGGGCGGCGCTATCGACTTCATTTCGCCCACTGCACTGGACACCCCGCCGCTGGAACTGTTCTTCAACGCCGGCAGTCACGGCCAGAAGCAGGCACGACTTACCGCTTCCGGCGTGGCGGAAAGGTTCGACGGCTTGGTCAGCGTAGAGACGAAGCGGCGGGAAGGCTACCGCGATCACAACGAGCAGCAGCGCGAAAGCCTGTACGCCAACAGCGGCTGGCAGGTCAGCGATACCGTGCAAACCCGCATGTATCTCACCTACGTGAAGAACAACGAAGAGTTGCCCGGCACGCTGACCCGTACCCAGTGGCTTGGCGACTCCACGCAGGCCGAGGCTGCCGCCGTCACCGGTCATTACCAGTGGAACGTGGAAACCTGGCGCCTCGCCAACAAGACAAGCTGGAACATCGATGCCGACAGCAGCCTGTCGCTCGGCTTTTCCTATGAAAACCAGCAGCTCTATCATCCGATCGTGCAGAGCTCGTCCTTCAGCTTGCTGATCGATACCGAGCAACGCAACTTCGGCACTTCCTTGCGCTACAACCTGCGCCGGGGCGCGCATGATTTGCTGGTCGGACTGAACTACGGTCAAACCGAAGTCAAGGGCGGCAACTATGGGAACAACGGCGGGGTGCGTACCAGTCTCAACACCCGCGTCGATAACGATGCCGACAGCACCGAGCTGTTCGTCATGGACCGGTGGCAAGTCGCGCCGCGTTGGACAGCGGTATATGGCGCACAGGGCGTGCTCGCCAGTCGCGAGGTGCGCAATACCACGGTCGCCACCGGAGTCCTACGCAATCCGAAGGCGAACTACAGCAGCATCAACCCGCGCGCGGGCATCATTTATCAGCTCACGCCCCAAACGGACCTGTTCGCCAACGTGAGCCGTTTGTACGAGGCACCGACCACTTATCAGCTCGAAGACAATACGAACGGCAATCGCCCCCTCGATGCCATGAAAGGCACGGCCTTCGAGGTCGGTACGCGTAGCAAGCATACGACCGGGGCAACCCGATGGCACTGGGATATTGCCCTCTATTACGCCAAGCTGCGCGATGAAATCCTCTCGGTGGGCAATCCCGGAACCACCAATTCCACCAACATGGACAAGACTGTCCACGCCGGCATCGAAGCGCTGGCCGGCGCGAGCTTTGCGCTGGATGCCGACCGCAGCCATCGCATCGAACCGCTGGTGAGCCTGACGCTCAACCGCTTCCACTTCGACGGCGACCCGTTCTACGGCAACAACCGGTTACCCGCCGCGCCGCGTTACGCCCTCCGCGGCGAGGTGCTTTATCGCCACGCGAACGGCTTCTTCGCCGGCCCGACCTTCGATGTCGTGGGTAAACGCTACGCGGACTTCAGCAATACCTACGTGGTCGATGCCTACACCCTGTGGGGCCTGCGTTCCGGTTACACGAGCAAGGACTGGGAGGTGTACGGCGAAGTCCGCAATCTCGCTGACAAGAATTACATCGCTCGCAGCAGTGTTCGGGCTGTCGCAGGAGCCAATGAAGCACTCCTGTCGCCGGGAGAACCGCGCTCGCTCTACGTCGGCGCACGATTCCGGTTCTGAACGGACTTGAGGGAGACAAGCTGCTCGTCAAGCACTACGACGCCGGTTGCGGCTCATGCCGCATCGGCTCTTTTCAATCCAGGCACCCGGTGCGCAGCCCTTGGTGGCCGGCAGTACAAGAAAGCAGGAAAGGCATATGAAGATCGCTTCAATATCTTCCGCAGGAGGCAGGCATGTCCGTCGCAATTGAACAGGCGAGAACGCCTAAGACAGGGGCAGGTTACAGGACGCTGTGGCGCTGGCATTTCTATGCCGGCCTTTTCGTGATGCCGTTTCTCGTCGTCCTGGCGATCACCGGCACGCTCTATTGTTTCAAGCCACAGCTCGAACCGTTGCTGTATCCACAGTTGCTCGTCGTGCAGCCGCAGGCAACGCCCAAGCTTGATGCCGACACCTTGTTCGCGGTGGCGCGAGCGACTATGCCTGCGGGCAGCGCTGCCGTCTCGATGCAAGTGGTGAGCAACGCCGATCGCAGTGCGGAGTTCGTGTTCCGCCTGCCCGATGGCCAGCAGCACAGCGTGTATGTGAATCCCTATGACGGCACGGTGCTAGGCACGTTGAGCGTTGCCGACCGCTTCATGCAGGTGACGCGGATGTTGCATCGCAAGCTCTTGCTCGGCAAGCCGGGCGAGCTTCTGATGGAGCTGGCGGCATGCTGGACATTGGTGATGATCGCCACCGGCGTCGCAATGTGGTGGCCCCGTGCACAAAACGGCGGCCGTATGGAGTTCCGGCCGCGCCTCTCGCTCAAGGGACGTCCGCTTTGGAAAAGCATTCACGCAGCGATGGGCATCTGGCTGGCTGTTGGCGCAATCGCATTCGTACTGACGGGACTGCCTTGGACAGGTTTCTGGGGCAAGTACTTTCAGGCGATTGCTGCAAGCGTGGATCTCGGCGCGCCACCGGGTGTATGGGGCGACTTGCCACTGCGCTCCAGGCTTCCTGGTGCAGCAGCGACGACAGAAGAAAGTCCTCCACCCCAACCAGCGCATCATCATGCAGACCATGGACTCGTGACGAAGCAGTTGCCGTTGCCGGAAGTGCCTTGGGCGGTGGGCACCGTTCCCGTGCCTGACTCCACTGCCGCAGAACCATCGGCCGTTCCGGTTTCCATCGAAAAAATCATCGCCCAGGTCGCCGCGCTCGGCGTGCGCAGCGATTACGCGCTGGCCTTGCCGGCTTCACGGGAGGGCGTCTATGTGGTTTCCTATTTTCCGCCCGATCCGAAGCTGGAACGCACGATCTACGTCGATCAGTACAGCGGCGCCGTCATGCACGACATCCGCTACACCGATTACGGAGCGATTTCTCAAGCAGTTTCCTACGGCACCTCGCTCCACATGGGCCGCTATTTCGGGCTGCCTAACCAGATTCTGAGCGCACTCATCTCGATGGGACTGGGAGCCATGGCAGTGACGGGCGCGGTGATGTGGTGGAAGCGGCGTCCGGCTCGCTCGATCGGGGCGCCGGCGCAGGAGCAAGCGGCACCTGCGATGCGTACGTGGAAAGCCGGACTGATCATGCTGGGAGTGGTTTTTCCTCTGATGGGCCTTAGTCTGTTCATCGTCTGGGCCTTGGACTGGTTTCTGTTCCAGCGCATTTTCCGAAAGCAGGAAGTCTCTCCCTCACTCGGAAATAGCACGATGTATCGCAAGTAGTGCTTTTCCCAATCTTTGATGTCGGAACGGACAGCACCAAGGTCAAGGTATCACTGCCCGTCGAGAAGGCGCGCAATATCTGGCGCAATTGGTAGACGCTTGAACATGCTGATGTCGGTGCCGCCGGTATTTCCGACCGGGACGACATTGATTGCCGAGCCGAGCAGGCCGAGCAAAATACGTACGGCCTGGCCCCAGACTTCCGCTGGTGCACGCCGTGCAAGCCCGATCTTCAGCATCAGCCAATGCGCGCAGACATGAGGAATGACATGGCGTTGACCAAGCACATGCGCGCGCTCCAGGTGCCGGAACGCGACATCGAGACGGCCACTCAGGTAACAGTCGGAGGCGGCACGCATCTCGGATTCGAATGCTTGCTTCAAAGCGGGCTTCATGAGCTCATCTCCTTTTCGAGCAAAGCGATCCGGACGATATGAGGCTTACCAGGATCGACGTGAGGTATTGGAGGAACAGCAGGCGGGAGTGATGTGCTTCCTGCTGGTTTGAAGCGATTTGAAGGCTTCCAACTATGGGAGGGTCAAGCGATCAATGTGCCGGCACCCGAAGGCGCCGCCGCGTGCCCGCTATCAAAGAAAACGATCCAGGATGCGCAGGCTGCCCCGGTCGAGCCTGGCCATGTCGGGAATCAGGAATTGGATGCCGTGGCTGTCCGAGATCAGCAAGCCGTTGCCGATGCGCCGGATGTCTTCCTCGCCGCGCAGCACGAACTCGGTAGCGCCACGCTCGGTTGTCACGCGCCAGGTGCAGGGCGTGGCGAAGCTGGTCACACCAAGAATTTGTTCGATGCGCGGCATGAATTCGCGCACGGCCAGTTCTTCTTCGACCAGCGCGCGCGTTGCAGGCGCCAGTTCAGACAGGTCGTCTATCCAAAGCGCTTCGCGCCCGTCAGGGCAGACCAGGGCAATG
>DATBUE010000084.1:0-1993 GCA_036516375.1 Noviherbaspirillum sp.
GAAGCCGGGCAAGTCCTTCATCGGCCCGGTCTGCCCATAGCCGGACAGGCGCACCATGATGGTCGCGGGATTGATGCGCTTGAGGCCTTCGTAACCGAGTCCCCACTTCTCCAGCACGCCCGGCCGGTAGTTCTCGACCACGATATCCGCATCCAACGCCAGCCGTCGCGCGATCTCCTGCGCGCGCGCATCCTTCAGGTTCAGCGTCACGCTTTTCTTATTGCGCGACTGCACCGACCACCACAGCGAGGTGCCGTCCTTCAGCACGCGCCAGTGGCGCAAGGGGTCACCGCCGTCGGGCGCTTCGATCTTGATGACTTCGGCGCCGAACTCGGCGAGCAGGCGCGAACAGAACGGCCCGGCAATCAGCGTGCCGAGTTCAAGGACCTTGATGCCGGCCAGCGGTCCTGCAGGTTTCGTTTCTCTCATGGGATGAAGGGTGACGTCGGAATCTGCAATAGCTTGCAGATGCCCCACTAGGGGAGCAATGCGTGTGAAAGAAAAGAGCGCGGTCCAATGACCACAGGCTCAAGTCGCGCGCCGGTCCAGCATTGCGCGCGCGATGGTCCCAGCATCGACATATTCCAGTTCGCCGCCCACCGGCACGCCGCGCGCCAGGCGGCTGACCTTCAAGCCCCGAGCCTTGAGCATCTCGCTGATGTAATGCGCGGTAGCCTCGCCTTCGCTGGTGAAGTTGGTTGCCAACACCACCTCTTGAACCTCGCCATCGGTGGCGCGCGCGACCAGTCGTTCGAGGTGAATGTCCTTCGGCCCCACGCCATCGAGCGGGGACAGGCGCCCCATCAGAACGAAATACAAGCCCTTGTAGGTCAAGGTCTGTTCGATCATCAGCTGATCGGCAGGGGTTTCGACCACGCACAGCAGCGTGCCATCGCGCTCGGGATCGGAACAGGTGGCGCACAGCTCCTGTTCGGTGAAGGTATTGCAGCGCGCGCAGTGGCGCACCCGTTCCACCGCCTGCATCAGCGCGCGCCCGAGCAACGCCGCACCTTCGCGGTCATGCTGCATCAGGTGGTAAGCCATGCGCTGCGCGGACTTCGGCCCCACGCCCGGCAGGCGTCGCAACGCCTCGCCGAGAAACTCCAGGCTGGACAGGGTTTTCACCGGGTTTGACTTAGAACGGCATCTTGAAGCCGGGCGGCAGCGGCAGGCCCGCGGTCAGGCCCGACATCTTTTCGCTGGACGTGGCTTCGGCCTTGCGCACCGCGTCGTTGAAGGCAGCGGCCACCAGGTCTTCCAGCATGTCCTTGTCATCGCCCAAAAGCGAAGGATCGATAGAGACGCGCTTGACGTCGTTCTTGCAGGTCATGACGACTTTCACCAGACCGGCACCGGACTGACCTTCCACCTCGATCAATGCCAGTTGCTCCTGCATCTTCTTCATGTTGTCCTGCATGGCCTGGGCCTGCTTCATCAATCCTGCGAGTTGGCCTTTCATCATGATGTGCTCCTTTTCCAGTGTGTGAGTGTAGTAAGCGTCAGACTGCGCGGATCGAACCGGGCACGATGGTCGCGCCGAATTCGCGCATCAGGGTCTGTACGAAGGGGTCGTTGCGCATGCTTTCCTCTGCCGCGCGCTGGCGTGCTTCACGCTCGGCCACGGCAGCGGCATTGGCGGTATGCGAAACGCTGCCGATCTCGGTGTCCACCCGTATCGTCTTGCCGAAGTGTTCGCCCAAGGTATTGGCGAGCTTGTCCACCGATCCTGCGGAGCGCAGGGTGTCGAGCGGAATGCGCAGCTTGAAGACTTGCACGTTGCCATCCGTCTCGCATGCCAACAGTTCGCTTTGCTGGGCAAGCTGATGCACGACGCCGCGCAACGGAAGTTTTGCAGCCAGGGCCGGCCAGTCGCCATCCCAATTCAACTCGGGCACAGGCAAGACCGCGCGCACGGGACGTTGCTCGACGACCGGGACGGGTTCCGGCCGGGGCGGAATCAGGTCGTCGGCTGCCGCATCAGTTTTTTTTTGAG
>DATBUE010000085.1:0-30207 GCA_036516375.1 Noviherbaspirillum sp.
GCACGACCGCCACGCTCGCCTTGGGCGACGCACTGGCCGTGGCCCTGCTTGATGCCCGCGGTTTCCGCGAGGAAGACTTTGCCCGCTCACACCCCGGCGGCGCCCTCGGACGGCGCCTGCTTACGCATGTGCGCGATGTCATGCGCACCGGCGACGCCGTACCCACGGTCACGCCACAAACCTCGCTGCCGCTGGCCTTGCTCGAAATTACGCGCAAGGGCATGGCGATGACGGCCGTGGTGGATGAAGCACAGCGCATCCTCGGCGTGTTTACCGATGGCGACCTGCGGCGCCTGATCGAGACCGTCCAGGATTTCCACGCGCTCGCCATCGGCGACGTCATGCATCGCAATCCACGCACTGTGGCCCCGCACCAGCTGGCCGTGGACGCGGTGGAACTGATGGAGCACCATCGCATCAACCAATTGCTGGTTAGCGACGATGATGGCGTGCTGGTCGGTGCCCTGCACATCCACGACCTGACGCGTGCAAAGGTGATCTGATGCTGGAGCAAGCGCAGGCACTGGCGGCCCGGGTCCGCATGATGATCTTCGACGTCGACGGGGTGCTTACCGACGGCGGCCTGCATTACGGGCCCGAGGGCGAAGCGATCAAGCGTTTCAACGTGTTGGACGGGCACGGCATCAAGCTATTGCAACGTGCCGGCATTGCCACTGCAATCATCAGCGCACGCAGCTCTCCCATCGTTACGCGCCGTGCCGCCGACCTCGGCATCACCCACTTGTATCAGGGCGCGCACGACAAGCGCGAGGCCTTTGCCCGGTTGCTCGAAACAACCGGGCTCGCCGCGGCCGAATGCGGCTATGTCGGCGACGACGTGATCGACCTGCCGGTGCTGCTGCAAGTGGCATTTGCCGCCTCGGTCCCCAATGCCCATGTGGAAGTACGCGAGCGCGTGCACTACGTCACGCAGGCACGCGGCGGCGACGGCGCCGCTCGCGAGCTGTGCGATTTCATCCTGCGGGCTCAGGACTTGTATGAAGCTGCCATTTCTGCCTACCTGGAATGACGCCGCCGCGCCCCTCCCGCTTTCGGCTTGCCGCGATCCTCGTCCCTGTCATTGCCTTGGCACTGGCAAGCTTCTGGGTTCTGGAAGTCATGCGTCGCAGCGGTGACGACAGCGCAGCGCGCGCCGATCGCACCGAACCGGATTTTTACGTCGAGCAATTCAACTACGTGAAACTGGCGCGCACCGGCCAGGCGCAGTACCACGTATCGGGCGCACGGCTGACCCATAACCCCGTGAACGGCTCCTACACCGTGACGGCTCCGGTGGTGCACAGCATGCGAGAGAACGCCGAACCTATGGTCATCACGGCCAGAAGCGCCTGGATCAACGCTGACAGTAGCGAAGTACATCTGATCGATGATGTGGCAATCGATCGCCCTGCTGCAAGCGATGACCCGCGCATGCAATTGCATACGCAACGACTGATCGTGTTGCCGGACGACGATGCGATGCGTACCGATCTCCCGGTAAAAATCACCCACGGACGCTCTGTTCTAACAGGAACAGGAATGGTCGCAAACAATGCAACAGGGGAATTCACGCTTCTCGCCAACGTACATGGCTCGTATCAACCCCCACCGCGCTAGTTCAGGTTATAAGTTGTAACTCACGAAAGCTTCAGATGAAACAGGCGATCTCCCTGCTGCTTGCTCTGCTTGTCCTGGCCGCTCAGCATGCTTACGCGGCCAAGGCCGACTCGGCCCAGCCGACCAATGTCGAAGCGGACCGGATGGTGTACGACGACATCAAGCAGGTCAACACCTTTACCGGCAATGTCGTTCTCACGCGCGGCACCTTGATCATGCGCGCGCATCGTCTGGTGGTGACGCAGGATCCGCAGGGCTACCAGTACGCGACACTGTTTGCTGCACCCGGCGGGCTGGCCACGTTTCGCCAGAAGCGCGATACGGGCCCCGACGACTGGGTCGAAGGCGAGGCTGAGCGGATTGAATACGACGGCAAGAACGATACGGTGAAGCTGTTCGTGCGCGCCCACCTGGAGCGGCTGCAGGGGGAGCGCGTGGTCGACGAGGTGCAGGGTGCGTCGATCACTTATGACAGCCGCGAGGAATTCTTTACAGTGAACAACACGAATGCTGGTGAAAGCAAGGCAGGCGCTGGCCGCATTCGGGCAATCATCCAGCCCCGCACCGAGCAAAAGGGGCAATGATGGGAAGCCGGCTGATTGTGCGCGGCCTTCAGAAGAGTTACGGGGCCAGGCAAGTGGTGCATGACGTCTCGCTGCAAGTCGACAGCGGCGAGGTGGTGGGCCTGCTGGGACCGAACGGGGCCGGCAAGACAACCTCGTTTTACATGATCGTGGGGCTGGTTCCCTCGGATGCGGGCGAGATCGATCTGGACGGCGCCGCCATCTCGCGCCTGCCCATCCACCGTCGCGCCACGCTGGGACTTTCCTACTTGCCACAGGAAGCTTCGGTGTTCCGCAAGCTGTCGGTGGAAGAGAACATTCGCGCCGTGCTGGAGTTGCAGCGTATGGACGGCAAGCCCTTACCGCGCTAAGAAATCGACCGGCGCCTCAATGCCTTGCTGGCGGACCTGCAGATCGAACGCCTGCGTGACAACCAGGCGCTGTCCCTTTCTGGCGGCGAGCGACGGCGCGTGGAGATTGCACGCGCGCTAGCAACCAGCCCGCGCTTTGTATTGCTGGACGAACCTTTTGCGGGCGTAGATCCAATCGCCGTGATCGAAATCCAGCGCATCGTGCGCTTCCTGAAGGAACGCGGCATTGGCGTGCTGATCACCGATCACAATGTGCGGGAGACACTAGGCATTTGTGATCGCGCCTACATCATTAACCAAGGGTCGGTGTTGGCCAGTGGACGGCCTGACGACATCATTGCCAACGAATCAGTGCGCCGTGTTTATCTGGGCGAACACTTTCGGATGTAAGGACGGGTAGAACCAGCATGAAACAAACGCTACAACTTCGCATGTCGCAGCATCTCGCTCTGACGCCGCAGTTGCAGCAATCGATCCGTTTGCTGCAACTGTCGACGCTGGAGTTGCATCAGGAGCTGGAGCAGATTCTTTCCGAGAATCCACTGCTGGAACGGATGGATGACCCCTTGGATCACTCGGTCCGCCTGCTCGCCGATGGCGCGATCAGTATGACGCCGACCGGCAGCAGCGAAGCGCCAGGCGCGAATGAAAGCCCGTCAGAGTCTCCCGCCGCCGAGACCGGTGACGGCAATGCAGAAGCAGACAGCCCTACCCCGGAGGGAGAGTGGAGCTTCGACGATGTGGCACGCACCTCGAAGGCGCCCGACGACGATGACGCACGACCGCAGATCGAGGCTCATCACACGACACTACGCGAACATTTGCTGGAACAAATGCGCGTGACCGTGCGCGAAACGCGCGACCGGGCCCTGGTCGAACTGATCATCGATGCCCTGAACGACAATGGCTACCTGGAAGAGCCGCTGGAAGAAATTCATGCGCGCCTGCCGGAAGAACTAGGCATCGAACTGGATGAATTGCAGGTTGCACTCCGCCTGCTGCAAAGCTTCGACCCGGCTGGCATCGGTGCCCGTAATGCCGCCGAATGCCTGGCGCTGCAGATACGCCGCATGCCGAAGGTGCCGCTGGTAGCACGCCGCATGGCGCTGACCGTAGTCGAACAGCACCTGCCCTTGTTTGCGCAGCGCGACTTCAACAAATTGCGCAAGCTGCTTGAGTGCGACGATGAAGACTTGCGGGAAGTGCAGCACGTCATCAAGCGCTGCAACCCGCATCCCGGCGCGGCGTTTGCCACTGATGCATCGGACTTCGTGGTGCCCGATGTGATCGTGAAGAAATCGAAGAACGGGTGGCAAGTCACGCTCAATCATGAGGTGATGCCCAAGCTGCGCGTGAACGCCCTGTACGCGAACATCCTCAAGCAGAACAAAGGCGAGGGATCGATGTCTTCACAGCTGCAGGAAGCGAAGTGGCTGATCAAGAACATGCGTCAGCGCTTCGACACGATCCTGCGCGTGGCGCAGGCCATCGTGGATCGTCAACGCAACTTTTTCTCGCATGGCGAGGTCGCCATGAGGCCCCTTGTCTTGCGTGAAATAGCTGATACACTGGGTTTACACGAGAGCACCATCTCGCGTGTAACCACCCAGAAGTACATGCTCACGCCGCATGGCATGTTCGAACTGAAGTACTTTTTCGGTAGCCATGTCGCAACGGAAGCGGGGGGAGAAGCATCCTCCACGGCGATCCGGGCGTTGATCAAACAACTGATAGGAGCTGAAGACCCGAAGAGCCCATTTTCTGACAGCAAGATCGCAGATATGTTGGGTGAGCAGGGCATGGTCGTCGCACGCCGGACGGTGGCGAAGTACCGGGAAGCTCTGAAGATCCCTCCAGTCAATCTGCGTAAATCCCTGTAGTTTTCAAGCAGTAGTTGTCTCGTTGCTGTGTTCCGGCGTAGCCTGCTGCGCATGAGGGGCACGTTGTGAACCGCCAGCGACACCACCATAGGAGCGCGCTGTATGAATCTCACAATCAGTGGACATCATCTCGACCTGACGCCAGCCATTCGCGAATATGTGGAAACCAAGCTGGAGCGAATCCGGCGGCACTTCGATCATGTCATTGATGTAGCGGTCATTCTGGCCGTCGAGAAACTAGCCGAGAAAGACAAGCGGCAGCGAGCGGAAATTACTCTGCGCCTGAGAGGCAAGGACCTCCACGCAGAAAGCATTGCAGAAGATTTGTACGCGGCCATCGACACCCTGATCGACAAGCTCGACCGCCAGGTCATGAAGCACAAGACGCGCGTACAAGACCATCAGCACGAAGCAATCAAGCGCATGCCGGACGCATCGGCAGCCCCCTGAACTCGCAGCACATCCGGGCAGAACCGGAAACAAAAAAGGGGCGCGCCGCCCCTTGTTTGTTTTGAGCCGCGTTCCTCCGACTCCTTATATCTCTTCCACCAGAAAAAGCCGACGGTGCTCCCGCATTGCATACCGGTCGGTCATGCCTGCAATGCAATCGGCCACCTTGCGTGCCTGAGCCTGCTCCTCCCCGGAACGAGATGCACGCGGGACTTGGTAATCGGGCGGCAACAGCCGCGGTTCGGCCATGAAGGCATCGAACAACTCGCGCACGATGCGCCTTGCCTTGCTGGTCATGCGGTTGACCTGATAGTGCTGGTAGAGGTTTTTGCGCAGGAAGCGCTTCAGGTCGCTGGCTTGTTTTCTCATCTCGTCCGAAAACGTGATCAGCAAGGGCGCGGTACGTACATCTTCCACCGACGCGGGTGCGTGTGCCCGGATTCTCTCGCTGCTGGCCGTGATCAGATCGACGACGAGCGCATTGATCATGCGGCGAATCGTTTCGTGGATCGCGCGCCGGCCGCTGATCCCAGGATAAGTCCGCTCGACCTCCTTGCGGTGGGACGCGAAGAAATCGATCTCTTCGAGTTGGGCCAAACTCAGCAGGCCGGAACGCAGACCATCATCGATGTCATGGTTGTTGTAAGCGATCTCGTCGGCGAGATTGGCAAGCTGCGCTTCCAGCGTCGGCTGCTGCCGTTCGATGAAGCGTCGCCCGATCTCGCCCAGCCTCGTCGCGTCGGCAAGTGAGCAGTGCTTGAGAATGCCCTCGCGGGTTTCGAACATCAGGTTCAGGCCATCGAAGGCACCATAGTGCTCCTCGAGCTCATCGACCACCCGCAAGCTTTGCAGATTGTGTTCGAAGCCACCGTAATCGCGCATGCAGGCATGCAGTGCGTCCTGCCCGGCATGCCCGAAGGGTGTATGTCCAAGGTCGTGCGCCAGCGAAATCGCTTCCACCAGATCCTCATTGAGCTGCAGATTGCGCGCGATGGAACGGGCGATCTGGGCGACCTCGATGCTATGAGTCAGGCGAGTACGGAACAGATCGCCTTCATGATTGACGAAGACCTGGGTCTTGTACTCAAGGCGCCGAAATGCGGTTGAATGGATGATGCGATCGCGATCGCGCTGGAACTCGGAACGGGAAGCCGGCGCCGGCTCCGGATGCCGCCGCCCGCGTGACACTTCCGCGCGAGCGGCATACGGTGCCAGTGCGGGCGATGCAGTCATCCTTTTACACAGACTTGCAAGGTAGCGCGCAGCGACTCTTCCGAAACCGGCGTCACCAGTGCGCGACCGAGCGGCTTGAGCAGCACGAACTTGATCTCGCCGCCTTCATTTTTCTTGTCGACCTGCATCAACTCAATCCAGCGCTCCGCCCCCAGATCGGGCGCACGAACGGGTAAGCCGGCGCGGCGTACCAAGTCGGAAATCCGGTCGCGCATTTCAACGTCGATGTAACCCAGACGCTGCGACAAATCCGCCGCCATCACCATTCCGCAACCGACGGCTTCACCATGCAGCCATTGGCCGTAGCCCAGTCCGGCTTCAATGGCATGGCCAAATGTGTGGCCAAAATTCAGGATGGCGCGCAGGCCTCCTTCTCGCTCGTCCTGGCGCACCACGTCGGCTTTCAGTTCGCAGGAGCGACGGATTGCATAAGCGAGCGCGTGTGCATCCCGCCCCACCAAGGCCTCGATGTGCTCCTCCAGCCATGTGAAAAATTCAGCATCGAGAATCGCGCCGTACTTGATGACTTCGGCAAGACCTGCAGACAGTTCGCGCGCGGGCAGCGTGGCCAGGGTTGCGGTATCGGCGACCACAGCTTTCGGCTGGTAGAACGCACCGATCATATTTTTGCCGAGCGGATGATTGATACCGGTCTTGCCGCCGACTGAGGAATCAACCTGGGCCAGCAAGGTGGTGGGAATCTGCACGAAGGGGATGCCGCGCATGTAGGTTGCAGCGGCAAAGCCGGCAAGATCTCCGATCACGCCGCCACCAAGCGCGACGATAGTCGTCTTCCGGTCGCAGCGCTCCGTGAGGAGCACGTCGAAAACCTGCATGAGGCTGCCCCAAGTCTTTTCCTCCTCTCCATCCGGCAGTACGACGACGGTCACCTGCTTGCCGGCATTACGCAAGCCGCTTTGCACAGCCTCCAGGTAAAGCGGAGCAACGGTGGTATTGGTGACAATCGCCGCGCGAGCATTGACGTGCCGGGCGATCAGGTCAGGGTTGGCAAGAAGGGAGTGACCGATGGAAATCGGGTAACTGCGTTCACCCAACTGCACTTCCAGTGTGGTCGGGTCGGGATTTGTGTTCATCAGGGGCGCGGTGGAATGGCGTTTCCCGCACCGCCCGCTAGGACGCCGGCGGCTTCAAGCTGGGAAACGATGGTTTGCACCAGCAATTGTACGTTAGGCCGTCCAGTCTCGACGACAAGGTCCGCAACCTCCAGGTAATACGGCTCGCGCTCGCGCGCCAGGCGTTCGATGGTCTGGCGCGGGTCGCCGGTTTGCAGCAGCGGGCGGTTCTTGTCGTGCCCGGTGCGTTGCAGGATGCTTGCGACGCTGGCGCGCAGGTAGATGACAGTGCCGCCCGCCTTCAAGTGCGCCCGATTCTCAGGTCGCATGACCGCACCGCCACCGGTGGCCAACACGACGTCGTCCAGGCTGGTCAACTCGCTCAGCACCTCGGCCTCGCGCTGGCGAAAACTGGCCTCGCCTTCGATTTCGAAGATCAGCGGGATCGTCACTCCGGTGCGCGCCTCGATCTCGTGGTCCGAGTCGATGAAGCGTTTGTTGAGACGGCGGGCGAGAGCGCGGCCTACTGTCGTCTTGCCCGCGCCCATCAGGCCAACCAGAAAAATGCTACCCGCCATCCTTCCTCATCTTCCTCGCCGCTCAGCGCACGGCCGCGGCGTCGGAGATGACGCGCGGGGTCAGGAAGATCAGCAGTTCGGTCTTGTTGCTGATCCTGGAGTTGGTCTTGAATGCATGGCCGACCACAGGCAGGTCGCCGAAGAACGGCACCTTGGTTGTGGTGTCGTTCTCGTTCTGCTGATAAATCCCGCCCAGCACGACCGTACCGCCATTTTCAACACGCACGTTCGTCTTCACGTGTTTCGTGTTGATGGCGACTAGAGTCGAGCCCACCGCAAGCGGATCGCCGCGGCTATCCTTCGTCACGTCGACTTCCAGGATCACGAACCCGTCGGGCGTGATCTGCGGCGTTACTTCCAGCTTCAGGTTGGCCTTCTTGAAGGCGATCGAGGTCGCGCCGCTACTGGTAGCTTCCTGGTACGGAATTTCTTCGCCCTGCTCAATCAATGCTGCTTGCGAATCGGCAGTGACTACACGCGGACTGGAAATGATCTTGCCGCGTCCATCCGCTTCCAGCGCCGACAATTCGAGGCCGATGAAACGGCTTGCCGCAGCGTTGAACAATGTGAAGGCGACCGAACCGGCAGGGTTCTGTCCAATACCGCCCGCAGGCAGGTTCACGGCATTACCGTTCACGGTGGCTAGCGCAGGGGAATTCAGGCCAGGTGCGTTCGACGAGGAGCCGCCAGCGGTGCTGACGGTGCCCGTCTGTTGGCCGCTCATCTCGAAAATATTGCTGCCAACCCGTTGCACGCCGAAGGCAAGCTTGGCGCCGAGGTTCTTGCTGAACGAATCATTGGCTTCGACAATACGGGCCTCGATCATGACTTGGCGCGTAGGAATATCCGTCTTCCTGATCAACTCGCGGATGCTGTCCAGCTTCGCGGCGATATCCGTGACAAACAACTGGTTGGTACGCGGATCAATGACCGCGCTGCCGCGCGAAGACAGCACGCTGTTCTTCTTGTCGCCACCTTCATCGATGCCGAACACCTTTTTGAAAGCTTCTGCCTTCTGGTAGTTCAACTGGAAGATTTCGGTGCGCAAGGGTTCAAGATCGGCGATCTGCGCACGCTGCTCCAGCTCGAGCTTTTCCTTGGTCAGCAATTCGTCGCGCGGCGCGATCCAAAGCACGTTCCCGTTCTTGCGCATGTCCAGGCCCTTGGCGCGCATCACGATATCGAGCGCTTGGTCCCATGGCACATCCTTCAAGCGCAAGGTCAGGTTGCCGCTGACGGTATCGCTGGTCACGATGTTCAAGCCGGTGAAGTCGGCAATGACCTGCAATACCGCACGCACTTCCACGTTCTGGAAATTCAGCGAGAGCCGTTCTCCGCGATAACCCTCGCCCCCCTGCACCAGCTTGTTGGGGTCTTCCTTGATCGGTTTGATCTCAACCACGAGCTGATCATCGCTTTGATAGGCACTGTGTTCCCACAAGCCCTTCGGCGATATCAGCATCCGCACATTCTCGCCTTGCTGCGAGGTGGTGACACTCTGCACCGGCGTTCCGAAGTCGGTCACGTCAAGACGACGACGCAACACTTCCGGCAAGCTCGTCTTCATGAAATCGACGATGATCGTCTGCCCCTGCTGGCGCACATCGACCGCCACTTCGCGGCTGGGCAGATCGACCACCACGCGACCCTCGCCATCCACGCCGCGGCGAAAATCAATATCCTTCAAGGCCGGGCGGCCAGAGGCACGCTCCACGGGCGCCGATGCTGCCTGAGTTGCAGCGGCGCCGGCGTTCGCAGCCGCCGGAACACCACCGGTTCCGTCTATCGTCACCAAGACCGTATTCCCCGAGACCGAGGTGGCAAAGTTCAACGGGCGTTGCAGATTGAAGACGAGACGCGAGCGCTCGCCAGCCTGCACGACGTTTACGCTTTTGACGTCACCCAGTCCGATTTCCTGCACCGCTTTTCCGGATGCATTGGCGGTCTGGGCAAAATCCAGCGCGATGCGTGCCGGGCGGGTAATCGAAAAGCCGATCGGGGGCTTGGCGACCGGCTCTTTGAGGGTGACTTTCACGACGACATTCGGGCCTTGCTGATTGGCCTCGATGCTCTCGATCGCGTTGGTCTGCGCCCACACGGGAGCACCAAGACAGAACAAGGCTACGGATAAGCCGTGGCGGAGAATGCCCAGTACCGATGCCGAGCCGCTGTTATTTTCTTTTAGTGTCATCATTTTTCACTCTCCTGCAGCTCGAGCTTCGTGGTGCGGTGCGCCCACTCTCCACTCGCGTCCCGGACGATTTCGACCAGTTCCACTTCCGACTCGCTGATACGCGTGATCCGTCCGAAATTCTGGCCGGCGTGATTTCCTACCTTTGCCTGGAACACCGAGCCATCAACACGCAATAGCGCGTAGGTCAGCCCCGGCCGCTCCAGCGTTCCGACCATCGTGATCGTATCGAGCGGGAAGCTTTCAAGCGGCTCCTTGCGCCTATCGAGATCAGGCTGGATGCCGCTCTTTGTCGCGGTCTGCAGCTTGGCAAACGCGGCCTGTAACTTTGCCGGGCTGTAGGGATCGATCTGATCACCCGGCGCGTACACGAAGGGCGTGAAGGTTTTCGGCGGCGAAATCTTCTGGACTGACACTGGCGTTTCGCGACGCACCTGGTCCATCCACTGACGCAACTCGTCGCTTCCTCCGTCGCCGCAACCGGACAACAAGGCCGAAGTCAAGGCGACAACACAAACGAAACCACTCCATCGCTCCATCACTTCTTCCCCTTCCCGGCCGGCTTGCGTTGTGCCGCAATTTCGTCCGCATCCAGATAACGGAAAGTCTTCGCAGTCGCGTCTAGGGCCAGCCTGCCATCCTTCCCGGACTGGAGTGACAAGCTGTTGAGCGTCACGATACGCGGCAGGTTGGCGATATCGGCGGCAAATGCGCCCACATCATGGTACGTGCCGGTGACCTTGATGTTGATCGGAAGCTCAGCGTAGTAATCCTTGACCACCACCTGGCCCGGCTTGAACAACTCGAACTGGAGCCCCCGCCCCACGCCCGCCTGGTTGATATCCGAGAGCAGCGCATCCATTTCGGCCTTGCTGGGCAACTGCTTTTCCAGAGTCGCCACGTATTCGTTCACCTGCGCCTTCTGCTTGCGCAAGCCCTCCAGGTTGACCGCCTGCCTGACCTTGGCACGGTAGGCATCGCGCAACTGCTGCTCTTCCTGCTGCCCCATCTCCAGCTCTTCCTGCTGGCTCTTCAGATAGCCTATGTACCCAAGCAATCCCACGCCGAGCACTACGCTCAGACCGCACAGGACACGCGGCACAATTGGCCACTGCGCAGGAGGGCGTCCGTTGAGCCCCCGGAACTGGGCTGCAATCGCATCCCCGATTTTGCGTGTATCCGCCATACCCGCCTCTCGCCTTAATCCTGTTTCTTGGTGGTGCCGGAAGCGGCGGCAGGAGACTGCTCCTGATCGCCATCGCGCGGGCGCTTGATACCCACGTTCACGGTGAAGTCGAACACACGCTGGGCATCGCGCCCCTGGCCAATGGAAGCGGCACGAATCTCGATCAAGTCAGGACGCTCCAGCCAGGCGGAATTGCCGCTGAAGTTGCGCAGCAATTCCGACACGCGTTCATTGGATTGGGCATAGCCGGTGATGGCCACTCTTTGCCCGTCCTGCTTGAAAGAGCGCAAGTACACACCTTCTGGCACCTGCTTGACCAGCTCGTCCATCAGGTACACAGGCTGGTTGCGGTCGCTTTGCAAATCCTCGACAGCTTGCTGCCGCGCCTTGAGGGCCTCGATTTCCTGCTTGAGTGTTGCGATTTCCTTGATCTGCGCATCCAGCTTCGCATTTTCGGCCTTGATGAAATCATTGCGCTGCGTCTGTTCCGCGATCTGCGACGCAAAAAAGCCGCCCACTGCCACCACGATCGCCAAGCCGCACAACGCACTCAAGGCGAGCAGGCGAACGAAGGCAGCCTTGCGCTGCTTGCGCCTTTCTTCGCGGTGCGGAAGTAGGTTAATCCTGATCATCGGTCAAACCTCCGCATGGCAAGGCCGCAGGCGACCAGAAAGGATGGTGCCTCGCTGCGCAGCTGTTTCTCACGCAGCCCTGAAGCCAACTGCATGCCCTGGAAAGGACTGACAACCGAGGTCGCAATCTTGGTGCGTTCGGCGACGACTTCGACCATTCCCGGAATAACCGCGCAGCCGCCGGCGATGAAGATCTGGTCGATGTGGGTGTAAGGCGTCGATGTGAAGAAAAACTGGATGGCGCGAGTTACCTCCAAGGCGGCGCTTTCCAGGAAAGGCTCCATCAATTCGCGCTCGAAACCTTCCGGCAAGTCACCGGCTCGCTTCTTCGATTCCGCGTCTTCGAAAGAAAGACCGTAGGCGCGCACGATGTCCTGGGTAAGCTGATTGCCGCCAAATGGCTGTTCTCGCTCGTAAATGGTCTGGCCATCGAGCATGACAGAGACATGAGTGACTTGTGCGCCAATCTGGAACAGGGCCACGATCTGCCCTTGGCCACCCTTGGGAAGCTGGGCGGTCACGCGGTCGATCGCGGCACGTGCGGCATAGGACTCGATGTCCATCACCAGTGGCTTGAGGCCGGCCGCTTCCGCTACCGCTACCCGGTCCTCGACCTTTTCCTTGCGCGTGGCAGCGATCAGCACTTCGATATCTTCCGGCGAGTTGGCAGCCGGGCCGATCACGTCGAAGTCCAGGCTGACTTCCTCAAGCGCAAACGGAATGTATTGATTGGCTTCGCTTTCGACCTGGACTTCCAACTCATCCTCGGACAGTCCCGCAGGCAGCGTAATCTTCTTGGTGATCACCGAGGAAGGCGGCATGCCGATCGCCACATGCTTGGCGCGCGACCCGCTCTTTTTCCAGGCACGGCGGATGGCTTCGGACACCTGTTCCACGTTTTCGATGCTGCCATCGACCACGGCGCCGCGCGGCAGGGGTTCGATTGCAAAATGCTCAAGGCGGTACTCGCTCTGGCCGACCTCGGCAAGCTCGACCAGCTTAACGCTCGACGTGCTGATATCCAGCCCGACCAGCGGAGGATTCTTTCTCCCGAGCAGCGAGTCGAGATCAATAGCCAAGGGGTTTCTCCCTGAAGAAATGTGGGTTATTGCGTGAACGCATCACCTGGCGGAGTGTCCAATCGCCGACAAGCCAAGGGAAATTGACAAAAATTCTTTAATAAACAGGCACTTAGGTGACATATATCCAAGACTACATTAAATCCTAGCAACAAGCTGAGTCTGCTGTAAAGCAATTTCCTAGGATAAATAGGGGATAGCGTTGCCTAAAACCCACGCAAACTCTAAAGGAACGGGCCTCCTTGCCAGGAGGGCAAATAACGGGCCGTTATAATCGGCCGGCACTTTTTACTTATCTTCCTATGGCCAGCAAGAAATCGAACGATGAACCGCGTGTGGGGCGCTCCCTCCCTCTACCCCGCCTCGCCCTGGGTTTCTTTGTGGGACTGTTCGCACTCGTTGCCGCCGGCCTCCTGGGCGTTGCCTTCATTGTCGTTCTGGCCTATCCGCAGCTGCCTCCGCTGGACGCATTGACCGATTACCGACCGAAGATCCCGCTACGCGTCTTCTCCGCCGATAACGTGTTGATCGGCGAGTTCGGCGAAGAGCGGCGCAACCTCGTCCGTATACATGATGTGCCGGAGATCATGAAAAAAGCGGTGCTGGCCATCGAGGACGACCGCTTCTACACGCATGGAGGGGTCGATTATCCAAGCATCGTGCGCGCCGCTCTGCACAACCTCACCAGCGACTCGCGCCAAGGCGCTTCCACCATTACCCAGCAAGTCGCCCGCAACTTTTTCCTGTCGAGCGAACAGACCTTCAAGCGCAAGATCTACGAAGCCCTGCTGGCATTGAAGATCGAAAAGAATCTGAGCAAGGACCAGATTCTCGAGATCTATATGAATCAGATCTATCTCGGTCAGCGCGCCTACGGCTTCGCCTCGGCAGCCCAGATCTATTTCGGCAAGCCGCTGGCCGAAATCACTGTCGCGGAAGCTGCCATGCTGGCGGGGTTGCCGAAGGCGCCTTCCGCCTACAACCCAGTCGCCAATCCGCGCCGTGCCCGCGTGCGCCAGCAGTACATCCTGCAGCGCATGCGCGAGCTCGGCTACATCACTGCCCCCCAGTACGACGAGGCGCGTCAGCAGACGCTGGTCATCAAGACTAATAGCGCCGAATTCGGCGTGCACGCGGAATATGTCGCGGAAATGGCGCGCCAACTGGTCTATGAGCAGTTCAAGGAAGATGCCTACACGCGCGGCCTCAACGTCTATACGACGATCACCAAGGCAGATCAGGATGCGGCCTACCTCGCGGTTCGGCGCGGCGTCATGGATTACGAACGACGCCAGGGCTACCGCGGGCCGGAAGCCTATATCGAGATTCCGGAAAACAAGGACGAAGCGGATGCCGCCATCGAGATCGCGCTCGCAGAACATCCGGACAGCGACAAACTCGTCGCCGCCGTGGTGCTGGAGGCCTCTCCCAAGCAGGTGAAGGCCGTTCTGGCCTCGGGACAGGAAATCGAGATCACTGGTGCCGGACTCTCGTTCGCCACCAATCTGCTCAGCAGCAAGGCGCCGCCGAACCGGGTGATCCGGCGCGGTGCCGTGATCCGGGTCACGCAGGAAAAGAGCGACTGGGCAATCACGCAATTGCCGGAAGTCGAGGCGGCCTTTGTTGCCCTCAATAGCGAAGACGGCGCCATCCGCGCCTTGGTCGGTGGCTTCGATTTCAACCGCAACAAGTTCAATCACGTTACTCAGGCGTGGCGTCAACCGGGCTCTGCATTCAAGCCCTTCATCTACTCGGCGGCGCTGGAAAAAGGACTGTCACCGGCGACAGTAATCAACGACGCACCGATCAGCTTCGATGCCCGCCAGACGGGCGGGCAGGCATGGACGCCCAAGAATTACGACAACAAGTACGACGGCCCGATCACGATGCGCCAGGCCCTGGCAAAGTCCAAGAACATGGTCTCGATCCGGGTGTTGCAGAAAGTCGGGGCCGGCTACGGCCAGGAGTTTGCCTCGCGCTTCGGCTTCGACCCCGAGCGTAATCCCGCCTACCTGACCCTGGCTCTTGGAGCGGGAGCAGTCACACCGATGCAGATGGCAAGCGCGTACGCGGTCTTTGCCAACGGCGGCTTCGGGGTACAGCCCTACCTGATTTCGCGCATCACCGACTCTGGTGGCCACGTGTTGGCGCAAGCCAAGCCTGACCGCGCTGGAAACGAAGGCAACCGGGTGATTGACGAACGCAATGCCTTCGTGATGAACAGCTTGCTGAAGGATGTCGTGCGCCGCGGAACCGCTACCCGCGCGCTTTCGCTCAACCGCACCGACATCGCCGGCAAGACCGGCACGACCAACGATTCTCACGATGCCTGGTTTGCCGGCTACCACCCGGGCCTGGTGGCCATCTCCTGGGTTGGGTTCGACCAACCTCGGAACCTGGGCAGCCGCGAAACCGGCGGTGGGCTGGCCCTGCCGATGTGGGTGAACTACATGGAGAAAGCGCTCAAGGACGCGCCAGTGGTCGAACGAGCGATGCCTGAAGGCGTGCTGCAGGCATCGAACGATTTCTATTACGCGGAGAATCCGCCGGGTATCGGCGTGCGCACCGTGGGTCTCGGTGAAGCCGACGCATCAAGGACAGCGGAACCGGCGCGCGACGAAGTCAAGAACGAGCTGTTCTGATTCAAGGCAGCGGCAAGCTAGCGCTTATTCGAGCGGTGGTTCAAGCCGCAGCGTCTCCCCACTCTGCTCAGTCAGCGCATCGGACAAGGCCTTGAACAGCTCGGTGCCATTGCGCGTGTCGCGCCAGCGTCCGGTTGCCTCAGCCGCGCCAGCTTCATGCCTGTAATGAAATCCGCCAGAGCGGGAGGCGACCCAGATCTCCTGCATCGCAGCCTGACTGTTGACGATGATTTTCGAGCCCGCCTCAATGAGCTCGATCTCCAGCACATTGCCGTTGCGGCTGCACTCGACATCGACGTCAGCCCCCTCGGCCACCCGTTCCACCTCGCGCTCGATGGTCGCCAGAACGGACTCGGCCCGTGCCAGGAACTCGGAATCTGTCATGCTAAACTCCCCCGGTTTTGATTGACCTGCGATTCTAATCTTGAAGCCCTTCCTTCTGCCTTCGCGCCATGCATTGTGCGCATTCACCGCAGCGCTCTTGCTGGTCGCTTGCGGACAGAAAGGGCCGCTGTATCTCCCCGAACAGATGCAAGCCAAACCTGGCGCATCCAAGGCGAACGCTCCGGCCGCACAAGCAGCACCGACCTCCTCCTCAGCATCACCCGCAGCGGCTACGCCGGTTCCTGCACCTGCCTCGAAATAAATCCATGTCTCACATCCATTACCGCAACGACGTGCTGCACGTCGAAGAACTCGCCTTGACCGACGTCGCTGCGAAATTCGGCACCCCGACCTACATCTACTCCAAGGCCGCCATCACGCAAAGTTACGCGGCTTATGCGAACGCCTGCCGCGACAACGGTCGTGGCAACAGCGGGGCACTGGTCTGCTACTCAGTGAAGTCGAATTCGAATTTGGCGGTGCTGGGCTTGTTGGCCGGCATGGGTGCTGGCTTCGACATCGTCTCGGGTGGCGAGCTGTTGCGCGTGATCGCAGCCGGCGGCGACCCGCACAAGGTGATCTTTTCCGGCGTGGGGAAAAACGCGGACGAAATGCGCCTGGCGTTGGAGCATGAAATCCTGTGCTTCAACGTGGAGTCGCGCGCGGAGCTGCTGCAACTGAATCAAGTGGCCGGACAATTGGGAAAGCGCGCGCCGGTATCGCTGCGCGTGAATCCGAACGTGGACCCGAAAACACATCCGTACATTTCCACTGGCCTGCAGAAAAACAAGTTCGGCATCGCCTACGACGAGGCGAGCGACGTCTACCGCGAGGCCGCCAGCCTGGCCCATATCGAAGTCGTCGGTATCGATTGCCACATCGGATCGCAATTGCTGGACGACGCGCCACTGCTTGAGGCGCTCGACCGTCTGATCGAGCTCATCGATCGCCTGGAGAACGACGGCATCGCGATCCACCACTTGGACATCGGCGGCGGCATCGGCATTTCCTATGCCGACGACAAGCCGGTTGCGGTGGAAGATTATCTCGGGCGGCTGTTCGCCCGCATCGATACATGGCGTGCGCGCCAGTATGAAGGGGCACCAATCCAGGTGTTGTTCGAGCCGGGGCGCTCCATCGTCGGCAACGCTGGCGTACTGCTAACGCAGGTGCAATACCTGAAGCCGGGCGCGGTGAAGAATTTCGCGGTGGTAGACGCTGCGATGAACGATCTGATGCGACCCGCCATGTACGAAGCCTGGCACGGCGTGCAGGCGGTGTGCCGGCGTGACGAAGCCACACGCACCTACGATGTGGTGGGCCCGGTGTGCGAATCGGGAGACTGGTTGGCGCGCGAACGCAGCCTCGCGATCCAGCAGGGAGACTTGCTGGCCATCATGTCCGCGGGTGCCTACGGAATGACGATGGCGTCGAACTACAACACGCGCGGACGACCGGCTGAAGTCATGGTCGACGGCGGCAAGATGCATCTGATTCGCCGACGCGAAACGCCGGCAGAACTGTTCGCACTCGAATCGCTGCTGCCTTAAGCGGCAGGAAAGGCCCCATCCTTCCCGCCCAGCCTGGCGCGGCGCGCCCATCTCCAATACAGGCGCACCAGCAGCAGCAATGCGACAAGTAGCGTAAACAGCAGCGGCTGGGCAAAGTCGTTCTTGCCAGCCTTCATCCACCAGAAGTGCAGCACCGCGAGCGGCGCAATCGCATAAATGACGCGGTGCAGCCGCTGCCACTTCTTTCCTCCTAGCCGACGGATCATGGCGTCGGTGCTCGTGGCCGCCAGCGGCACCAGCAACAGGTAGGCGACAAAACCGACGGCAATGAACGGCCGCTTCAGCACGTCGCGCATCATCTCGGACAGATCGAAGAAATGATCGAACCAGAGGAACGTTGTGAAATGCAGGCTGGCATAAAAGAAGGTGAACAGCCCCAGCATGCGGCGCAGACGCAGCAGCCATGTCCATCCCGTCATCCTGCGCAGCGGCGTGACGGCGAGAGTCAGGCACAACAGGTAGAGGGTCCAGTCGCCGGTGCTTCGGGTGATGAATTCCAACGGGTTGGCCCCCAGCTGGTCGGCGAACGCCGCCGCCACCAGGCGCACGAACGGGATCAGGGCGAGGATGAAGACGGCTGTCTTCATCCAGCGCAGGGAACGTGCCTGCATCAGTAAAACTTCTTCAGATCCATGCCGGCATACAGTGAAGCGACTTCGCTGTAACCATTGAACATCAGCGTCTTGCGCTTGGGCTTGAAGAAGCCGTCTTCGCCGATACGACGCTCGCTCGCCTGCGACCAGCGCGGATGATCCACGCCCGGATTCACATTGGCGTAAAAGCCGTACTCGTCCGGCGCGGAGACATTCCATGCCGTGCGTGGCTGTTCGCGCGTGAAGCGGATCCTGACGATGGACTTGGCCGACTTGAAGCCGTACTTCCATGGCACGACGATGCGAACCGGCGCGCCGTTCTGATTCGGCAGTACCTCGCCGTACATGCCCAGGCCCAGCAGGGCCAGCGGATGGTTGGCTTCATCCAGACGCAAGCCCTCAACATAAGGCCAGTCGAGTACCGGGCTACGCAGTCCGGGCATTTGCGCCCGGTCTGCAAGCGTGGTGAATTCGATGAAGCGCGCGTGACCGTTCGGCTGCGCGAACCGGATCAGATGCGACAGCGAATAGCCGATCCAGGGAATGACCATCGACCAGCCTTCCACGCATCGCAAACGGTAGACGCGCTCTTCCAGCGGCGCCAGCTTGAGCAGGGCATCGATGTCGATCACGCGCGGCTTGGCCACTTCGCCTTCGATTGCCACCGTCCACGGTCGGGTCTTCAGCGTACCGGCACGACGTGCAGGGTCGTCCTTGCCGGTGCCGAATTCGTAGAAGTTGTTGTAGGTCGTCGCGTCCTCGTAAGAGGTCGGCTTGTCCATCGCGACGTAAGAGGAATTGCGCTGGACCGCGAGCTTTTGCCGAGCGCTTTGCTCGGCATGGCTCCAATCGGCGCCAGCGGCGAGCAGCAGGCCGGCACCGGTTTGCAGGATGAAGCGGCGTCGCGCTTCGAAGACTGGCCGTGGGGTGATTTCCGAAGCGAAGGGAAGATCGCGGCCGTTCGGATTTCGCTTGATGAGCATGGCGTGCTCCTTGGTGCGAGAGTCAGGCGGTGATATCCCGCCCAACATACACCAATTCACACCGGGAGATCGGCGACTTACAACTCGCCGTAGGAATGCAATCCGGAGAGAAACATATTGACGCCGAGGAAGGCAAAGGTCGTCACCAGCAGTCCCACCAGCGCCCACCACGCGGCGACCTGTCCACGCAAGCCCTTCATCAAGCGCATGTGCAGCCAGGCGGCATAGTTCAACCAGACGATCAGTGCCCAGGTTTCCTTCGGATCCCAGGACCAGTAACCGCCCCATGCTTCGGCCGCCCAGAGCGCGCCGAGTATGGTGGCGATGGTGAAGAAGGCGAAACCGACGGCAATCGACTTGTACATCACGTCGTCCAGCAGGGCCAGCGACGGAAGCCGGTCCGCCAGCCATCCGTTGGACTTGAGCAGGTACGCCACGGCCACCATCGCCGCGAGTGCAAACGTGCCGTAGCCGATGAAATTGGCGGGGACGTGAATCTTCATCCACCAGCTCTGCAATGCCGGCACCAGCGGCTGGATCTGCGCGGCGTCGCGCGTGACCATGTACCACAGCAGGAAGCCGACGGCGGCCGAAATGATCAGCAGCACGAAAGCACCGAGCTGGCGCGTCGCATAACGCTCCTCGTAATACAGGTAGAACAGCGCGGTGATCAGGCAGAACAGGACGAAGACTTCATACAGGTTCGATACCGGAATATGACCGATGTCCGGGCCGAGCAGGTAAGACTCATACCAGCGCACCAGCAGCCCGGTGAAACCGAGCACGACCGCCGCCCATGACAGGCGGCTACCGATCGACGGTCCGGTGGGCGAGCGCAACGCCAGCCCGCCCATATAGAACAAGGTGGACAACACGAATAGCGTGCTCATCCACAGGATGGCCGACTGGCTGGAGAGCAGGTACTTAAGCAGGAAGCGCTGCTCGGCCGCGGCGAGATCACCGCCGTACATCCAGATCGCCCCGAGTGCCAGCACGGCCAGCGCGAGCATCAGCGCACGCACCGGCTTCCAGTTCCAGCCAAGCCAGGCAAAGGTCGGCACCGACAACAGCAGGATGCCTTGCTCGTAAATGTCCATGTGCCCGTGATAGCGCTGCAAGGCAAACAGGGCGCCGGCAAGCAGCGCCAGTGCGTACAGCCAATCCACCAGGCCGAGGCGGCGGAAGTAACCGGGAGTGGGAGTGTAGCCTTGCACCTGCTGAGTCAATTCCATCTTCGATTCTCCAAACTTAGGGGTCATGCCCCTTGCTGCGCGCGAGTGTACCTGCCTGCCGTTATTCCGTCTGCGCAGGCGGCTGCACGGGCAGCATGCGCGTCTTCAGCTGCTCGAATTCCTGCTCGAAATCGAGGGTCTTGCGCTGGGTACTGAAAGCCAGCAAGGCGCGCGCGCCCTGGCCCTCGCCCTTGATCCAGACCCAGAGGCGGCGCTCACGGATATAGAACATGGCAAACACGCCGAGCGTAAGCAGAAGGCAGCCGAAATACACGACGTTCTTGCCGGGCGAGCGCGTGACCTGCAAGACCGAAGCTTTGACTTCCTCGAACTCCTGCAGTTGCAGGTAGACCGGGGCGCCGTAAAACGCGGCGTCCGAAATGGCGTTCGTGGCCGCCTGCAGGAAGCGCGCATGCTGCTCATCCTCGGCCACGGGCGGCAGGCCGGCGTTTTCCCGCGCCACTTGCCACAGCTCCCACATGCTGCCGTTCAGAATCTTCATGAACACTTCTGCGGCCTTTTCCTGTTCTTCCACTGGCAAACGCTCGAGGAATTGCGAGACTGCCATGTAGCCGCTGGCGCTGTCATTGCCGGCAAAGATTTCCATGCCGCGTAGCGCTGACCGCTCCAATTGCTCGCGCAGCACTGCACCGCCTTCGCGCTGAGCTTCGATGGCGCGTCGTGCATAACGCGATGCGGCGGACTTGCGCAAGGCATCGTCCTGCACGGCAGCGCGCAACCGCATCCAATCCTCGATCGTGCCCTTTTCGTCGGCAGGAATGCGTAAGTAGCGGAACGGCTCGTTCGGGTTGGCACGCATGCCACTCAAGAACACCGACTGGCCGTCGATTTCGACCGGCAGCATGTAGTTGTGGTATTCGCGCGCCTGCCCCGTCTGGTCACGCAGCTTGTACTGCACGCTCGGCCCCACATTGCGCAACTCGTCGTCGGGATCGCTCTTGCCCGCCGAGCCCAATTGCCGGCTCAGCCCCGCGGCAAGTCGCTCGTTAAAGCTCTTGTCTGGATTGACAGCCCGCACGTCCTGGCCCGCTTGCGCCACGTTCTCCACATTGAAGGGGCGGAAGCCCGACCACTCGATCGTGTACTCCGAGCCGTTCGTGCTTTGCAGCGGCGTCGACGCGCCAACCTCCCCCTGCATAGCAAATGGGGCCGGCCGCGCGCCGCGCATCGAATAGCCGGTCAGCTTGAGGCGGCTGCCGCCGTCATCGAAACTCGACTGATAAATCGCGAGCCCCTTGTAGATGAGCGGATGGTTAACCTTGATCGTAGCGGGGAAACTGGTGTCTTCGGCGCGATCATGCACAATCACTTCGCTGGCAAACAGCTTGGGCATGCCAGTCGAATAATGTTCGATCACGAACTTCTTCAATTCGATGGCGAAAGGCAACTCCTGCACCAGGACGCCGTCGCGATACGGAATCATCGCAGTATTCGTGGTCGCCCCTTCCGGGATAAAAGCATTGGCACGAAACGACGGATTGCCGGGCCCGAGACGGTGGCGGTCGGGTATCTCGGAAATGAGACCGGAGCCGGCAAATGGCGTCTTTCCATTGAACCATTGCTGGAAGCGGATCGGCAGGTCGGAATCGAGCAAGCCTCCGACGCAGATCACGACAATGGCGCTATGCGCCAAGATATAGCCCCATTTGTTGCCGGCGCCGCGTTTGGCCGTCAGCAGTACCGCGCCCTCCTTGGCGAACAGACGCACTTGATAACTTGCGTCACGAATTCTCAACGCGGCATCCTCCGCAGTCGCAGCAACCGCTTGCGGCGATGACCATTCGAGCCGGTGATGGAAATTGCGCAGCGACTGCTCGCGCACGCTGTCGCGCCAACTGCGCATGTCGCGCAACATTTTCGGCGCATTGCGAACCACGCATAGGCTGGTCGACACCACCAGAAAAGCCATGATGAGCAGGAACCACCAGGCCGAGTAGACCGCATACAAACTGAGCTTGCCGAACACTTCGAACCAGAACGGTCCGAACTGGTTGACGTAGTTCGGCATCGGCTGGTTCTGCTGCAGCACAGTACCGATCACCGCAGCAATGGCAATCAGGGTCAGAAGGCTGATCGCGAACCGCATCGAAGAAATCAGTTCGACCGTTTCAGCCAGCCAGCGCCGCTGCGTCGTCAACTGCAAACCCGAGGTGCTTACACTCATCTCTCTTCCTGTCCCGGTGAAAAAGATGCCATGCGTTCTAGCCAGCAAGGCATTTTCCCACCCCAAAATTAAAAGGGGGTGGCCTGCGCCACCCCCTCCTTTTGCTTTTCCGTCTTGTCTTGTCTAGCGCAGGCCGGCAATGTAATCCGCCACTGCCTGGATTTCATCGTCGGTCATGCGCCGCGCAATCGTCACCATCTGATCGCTGTTGCTACGCTCGCGCGCCCGGAACTTAACCAGCTGCTGCGTCGTGTATTCCTGATGCTGACCGCCGAGGCGGGCAAACTGGGCCGGAATACCGGCGCCGCTTGCACCGTGGCAGGCTGCACAGGCCGGTACATTCTTTTCAGCGATGCCGCCCCGGTAAATCTTTTTGCCCAGCTCTACCGTGTCCTTGTTGCGAGCCGATGCCGGCTTGAGTTTCTGCGCTTCCAGATAAGCAGCAATGTTGCGCACATCGGCGTCGCTCAAGGCCTTCGCGATCGGCGACATCACCGGATTAGCCCGCTGCGGAGTACGGAAGTCCATCATCTGCTTGTAGAGATACGGTGCGTGCTGCGCAGCCAGCTTCGGATTTTGTGCGATCGTGGAGCTACCGGCAGCGCCATGGCATGCGACGCAAGCTGCGACATTCCGGCTTGCATCACCGTTGTTATACAAGGCTTCGCCGCGGGCGGGATCGACCTTGGCAGTGCTTGCGTCCTGAGCATGGACCACGGCAGCCACGCCGAGCAAGGCAACACACAGGGACTTCATCAACGGGAGGAAAGCTCGCATCATTCAAACACCTGGGACTAGTTTAAGTTTTTTCTCGGCCCGCACCCCAAGTTCCCCGGTGCGACGCAACTGCAAATAACCGCCTATTGTACAATAGGCCCGCTCGATGTTGCCAGGAAAGTGACTCCTCCCGGCACCTTCTTCCTCTCGCTTCCTGGCGCTTTTCGCGCACCTACACTCCCGTTCCATGTCCCTGCTCTGGCAAGCCCGCTTTCTGACCACTGTCAATCATCTGCGCGACCTGCCGACGCTCAAGGTACCCGAAGTTGCCTTCGCCGGCCGCTCGAATGCCGGCAAGTCGACGGCTATTAACCTGCTGTGCAACCAGAAGCGCCTTGCCTTCGCCTCGCGAACCCCGGGACGCACGCAGCACATCAATTATTTTTCCATTGGCGGTGCGCACGTCGGCCAGCACCGCAACGACGCCGCGCGGCGCGATGAAATCCGTGCACTTTTGGTGGACTTGCCAGGCTACGGGTATGCAGAGGTGCCCGGCCAAGCCAAGCAGCACTGGAACGAACTTTTGGGACGCTATGTCCAGAGTCGCGAGCAACTGGCCGGACTGGTGCTCATCATGGATTCGCGCCGCCCGTTTACCGATCTCGATATCCAGATGCTGGAATGGTTTGCGCCCACCGGGAAACCTGTGCATTGCCTGCTCACCAAGGCAGACAAACTCAATCGCAGCGAATCGATTCAGGCTTTACGCCTGGCCCAAACAGTGCTGGACAGCTATGTAGATGCAGAAGGCCAGCCTTTCCCGTTCACCGTGCAGCTTTTCTCGGCCTTGAAACGTATCGGGCTGGAAGAAGCCGACCGTATGGTGTGCACTCTCGCCGGCCTGAGAGAAGAGTCGGCACCGGCCAAGGCTATGCATGTTGGCGAGACGGGACAACTTGAGGAAGACGCGGACAAAAAAAACCCTGGAGAAAGGGGAATATCTCCAGGGTAGTAACGCCGCGCCGCGTCTGCGACCGGCCCCGCTCAGGGAGGAGAAGCGGGAGGTGTCAAACACCTGCTTCTGTGAGTGCAGGCACGCGGAAAAGTTTCGGTTTTCTTTAATTTTTATTGGTCTCCTCGCAATCAAGGACAAGCGCCATGGCCTCTTATCTCGGTTCCCCACAGTTTCCCGGCTTGCGCATGCGCCGCATGCGCAAAGATGCTTTCTCGCGCGCAATGATGCGTGAACACGTTCTCACGTCGGCCGATCTGATTTATCCGGTCTTCATCGTCGACGGCAAGAAACAAAGCGAGAAGGTGGCATCGATGCCGGGTGTGGAAAGGCTGTCGGTCGACCTTTTGCTCCCGGTAGCCGAGGAATGCGTGACCCTGGGGATTCCCGTGATCGCGCTGTTCCCGGTCATCAACCCCGCCTTGAAGTCCCCTGACGGCAGCGAGGCGCTGAATCCGGACGGCTTGGTGCCGCGCGCCGTGCGCGAACTCAAGCAACGCTTCCCCGAGCTGGGCGTGCTGACCGATGTGGCGCTGGACCCTTATACCAGCCACGGCCAGGACGGCGTCATTGACGACAGCGGCTATGTGCTCAATGACGAGACTTCGGCCATCCTGGTCAAGCAGGCGGTGCAGCAAGCCGAAGCCGGCGTCGACATCGTCGCGCCATCGGACATGATGGACGGCCGTATCGGCGCGATCCGGTCGGCACTGGAAGCCCGCCACTTGCCGCACACGCGCATCATGGCTTACTCGGCCAAGTACGCGTCGGCGTACTATGGCCCGTTCCGTGACGCGGTCGGCTCCGCCGCCAACCTTGGCAAGGGTGACAAGGCCACATACCAAATGGATCCGGCCAACAGCGACGAAGCCGTACGCGAGGTTGCACTCGATCTGGCCGAAGGCGCGGACATGGTGATGGTCAAGCCCGGCATGCCTTATCTGGATGTCGTGCGGCGGGTCAAGCAGGAATTCAAGGTTCCGACCTTTGCCTATCAGGTCAGCGGTGAGTACGCGATGATCAAGGCTGCGGCCCAACATGGCTGGATCGATCACGACAAGGCAATGATGGAGACCATGCTGTGCTTCAAGCGCGCTGGCGCGGATGGCGTGCTGACCTACTTCGCGCGCGAGGTGGCGCGACACCTGAAGCTGGGCTGAAGCACCACCAGCGATGGACGTCTTTCACATTACATCGCGCCGCATGATCCAACTTCCCGGCGTGCCCTCGACGCCGCCCGAGGAGGGGTTTCTCTGGATCGACGCAATTCAATCAGAAGTGGCCGCTGACGGAGCAGGATGGCGCGCGGCAGTGGAAAGCCTGAGTGGGGTACGCCTGTATGAGCCCCATCTGCTGGACGCCGTCAATCCGAATCACCCGTCGTACTTCGACCCCACGGACAGCTATGCGATGCTCGTGTTCCGCAAGCTTGCGCTTGACGAACCGGCTCCCGAAGCCGCATCGGCTCAAGGTCAGCCGCGCCACCCCATTCCTGCAGCCCTGTCGCGGCTGACCACCAAGCCCGTCACGTTTTTACTGACGCCACGCGCACTGATTACCGTGCGTCCGGAACGCAGCCGCACGCTGCAGACGCTGCGCAATCGACTGCTGGAATCGACGCAGCGCGCCGATAACGGTACGTTTTCACCACGTCTGCCAACTTCGCCACCGGAACTGGCCTTGCGCATGCTGAATGCAATGGTCGATCAGTATCTCGCGCTACGCGACCCACTGACAGCTCAGATCGACCGCTGGCAACGTGCCCTGCTCAACCCGCGCCATCGTTTCACGAACTGGAATGCCTTGCTGGATGCACGACTCGAACTACGCAAGCTCGACCAGCTATGCGAGGGCCAGCGCGACGCCATCCAGGAACTGCGTGACTACGTCGTCGACGAGATGGACGAATCCGACAACACTCGGGCGCGCGACCTGTTGCTCGTGCGCGCCAACGACGTGATGGAACATATCCTGCGTGTCCTCACGCACACCCAGCGGCTGGAAGCGGGAATCGAGTCCGCCGTGCAGATCCACTTTTCGGCAATGGCCCATCGCACGAGTGAAGTGATGCGCATCCTCACCGTGATTACGGCGTTGTTCATGCCGTTGACACTGATTACCGGAATTTTCGGCATGAATTTCCAAGCCATGCCGCTGCTGCACAACCCTTCCGGCTTCTGGGTCACGATGGGCATGATGGCAATAACGGTGGCTGTCCTGCTGATACTGTTTTGGCGCAAACGCTACCTTGAAGAGCAAGCAGTCGATCGCGACCGTTAGCGAGTCAGCTAGGGGGCGTTCACCCGTGTCAGCGTGGCGTTGAACCTGTCCGCGTTCTGGAAGCCTATGACCCGAGCACCAGCAATCTCGCGGCCCTGAATATCGAAGAAGATAATGCCCGGCGGGCCGAACAGTCGAAAGCGGCGCAGCAGCGCCTTGTCGTCCTCGCTGTTCGCCGTGACATCCGCTTGCAGCAAGATCATGTCGTCGAATTGACGTCGCACACGCGAATCGCTGAAGGTGAACTTCTCCATCTCTATGCACGAGACGCACCAGTCCGCATAAAAATCCAGCATCACAGTACGGCCTCCACTGGCTGCCAACACTGCATCCAGCTCGGCTACCGAGTGCACGCGCCGGAACTTCGTGCTGTGCGCTTCACCACTCAGATGCGCCAACGGTGCCAGCGCGTCTCGCCCGCCCGTGGCCAGGCCAAGGATTTGCAATCCACCCAGCACGAGGAATAGCAAACCGGCTGCCAACCGTAGCGCGCTGCCGTTGCGCCGACGCAAAAGGTAAAGTGCGTAGCCGAGCCCAAGCACGGACCAAGCGGCCATGGCCGCCCACCTGGGCACGACCGGCGCGATAATCCATGCGGCCAGTGCCAGCATCAGCACACCGAAAAATTTCTTCACCGCTTCCATCCACGCGCCCGCGCGCGGCAGCAGGGTGCCCGCAGACAGCCCGACCAACAGAAGCGGCACGCTCATGCCGAGGGCCATCGAGAACAACGCCGCCCCCCCGAGTACAACGTCACGAGTCTGACTGATGTACATCAGCGCACCGGCCAGTGGCGCGGCCACGCAGGGACCGACGATCAGTGCGGAGATGGCACCCATCGCAAACACACCCGCGAGCTTGCCCGCACGTTGCCGGTCCGAGGCTTGACTCAGGCGCGTCTGCAGCGCAGCCGGCACCTGGAGTTGATAGAGCCCGAACATCGACAAGGACAGCGCGACCATCAGAGTCGCGAAAAGAGTCAAGGCCCAAGGTGTTTGCAATGAAGCTGCAAGACCTTCACCGGCCAATCCTGCAGCGATTCCCATGCCTGTGTAGACCAGCGCCATGCCAAGCGAATAGGCCGCGGACAGCACGAAGCCACGCATGCGACTCACATGCGCTCCGTCCCCCAAGATGATGGACGAAAGAATCGGCACCATCGGTAGCACGCACGGGGTCAACGACAGGCCCAGGCCGAGCAGCATGAACAAGGGAATCACGATGGCAAGACGTCCGCTTGCCAGAGAAGCTTCTACCGAACCGAGCCCGTCCATTTCCGGGCCGGTGCCGGCATCGCCCTGCGGCGAATCCATGAACGCGCTCGTTTTTGCCGCGAGTGGCTGCAGGCGCACCGTCGAGTTCATCGGCACGTAACACAAGCCTTGGTCCGAACATCCCTGGCTGGTTACGTGCAGGCTGAAGTCGGAGTTGGCCGCAACCGGCAAGCGAATCACCACTTCATCACGGTAGGTTTCCACGTCCTTCTGGAAGGTCTGGTCGAACCTTACCGTCCCGGGAGGAATCGATGCCTGCCCGAGCCGAGCGCCCTCCGCCTTGAAATCAAAGCGCTCGCGGTACATGTAATAGCCATCGGCAATACGAAAGCGCACCTCGGCCGTGTCTTGGCCAACCATGCGCGCCGAGAATCGGAAGGCCTGCTCCGGTTCCAAAAAATTCTGCGCATGCAGGTGCGGAGCCAGCAGCAATAGAAGCAATGCTGCTGACCGCGCCAGCATCCGGATCATGCTCCGCAACAACGGTGCCTTACGAATACATACGGTATCAATCATGGCCTGGCCGTTTCGTTTCACCGGCAACCCACTTCAAATAGGCAGGCAGGCCGCCGGCCGCCGAAAACACGAGGATTTCCGGAACCTGATACGGATGTAGACGAAGAATCGTTTCTTCAATCTCAGCGTAGCGACAGGATTCGGATTTGATGAGCAGCATGACTTCGTTGGCCTCTTCGATCGCGCCTTCCCACCGGTAGACGGAGCGGACACCCGAAAGTTGATTGACGCACGCAGCCAATCCTGTTCCGACCAGTTCCCGCGTGATCGCCTCAGCAATAGCGGAATCAGGAACGTTGGTCAACACGAGCACAAGCTTGTCCATGCCGGGTATTTTAGTCGCGACGGTGATTCCGGGCAGCGCACCTCGTGGCCAGCGCGAACGCAAAAAAAAAAGCCAGGCATTGCCTGGCTTCGTTTCGCAAATGCTCGCTGTTACTCCGCAGTCGCCACTTCCGAGGCGTCGCTGATTTCCGGACGATCGACCAGCTCAACAAAAGCCATGGGAGCGTTATCGCCTTGGCGGAAACCCATCTTCAGGATACGAAGATAGCCGCCATTGCGGTTTGCGTAACGCGGACCCAGTTCTGCGAACAACTTCACTACCATCTCGCGGTCGCGCAGACGGGAGAACGCCAAACGCTTGTTGGACAGACTATCGGTCTTGCCGAGCGTCAGGATCGGCTCCACGACCCGGCGCAATTCCTTTGCCTTCGGGAGAGTCGTCTTGATCGCCTCATGACGCAACAACGATACGGTCATGTTGCGCAGCATGGCCAGGCGATGGGAAGAGGTGCGATTCAGCTTGCGGAGGCCGTGACGGTGACGCATGGTAGTTCCTTTCAGTTTCGAGTTTAAGTCCAGCTCTTCTATCGGGCTTAACTACTTGCCCGCGGGCCGGTGAGGTTGGAACCTTCCCCATGCGGGGAAGGCAAAAATCAATTACTTCTCCAGACCGGCCGGCGGCCAGTTCTCGAGCTTCATGCCCAAGGTCAGACCGCGCGAAGCCAGCACTTCCTTGATCTCGTTGAGCGATTTGCGTCCAAGGTTCGGCGTCTTCAGCAACTCGTTCTCGCTGCGCTGGATCAGATCACCGATGTAGTAGATGTTCTCGGCCTTCAAGCAATTGGCCGAGCGGACGGTGAGTTCCAGATCGTCCACCGGACGCAGCAGGATCGGATCCACAGCCGGAGCACGCGATGGTGCCTCGGCAGCGGCTTCGGTACCCTCCAGTGCCGCAAACACATTCAGCTGGTCCACCAGCACGCGCGCAGATTGGCGAATGGCCTCTTCCGGCGAAATTACGCCGTTGGTCTCGATGTTCATCACAAGCTTGTCGAGGTCGGTGCGCTGTTCCACGCGAGCGGACTCGACTGCGTAGGAGACGCGGCGAACCGGCGAGAACGAAGCGTCCAGCACGATGCGGCCGATTACCTTGTTTGCGTCTTCCGAAAGGCGGCGCACGTTACCCGGGACATAGCCGCGGCCCTTCTCGACCTTGATCTGCATGTCGAGCTTGCCACCGGTGGTCAGGTGTGCGATCACATGGTCCGGGTTGATCAGTTCGACGTCATGCGGGAGATCGATGTCGGAAGCGAGGACAGCGCCTTCGCCTTCCTTCTTCAGCGTCAGCGTAACCTCATCGCGGTTGTGCAGCTTGAACACCACACCCTTCAGGTTCAGCAGCATATCGACCACGTCTTCCTGCACACCGTCGAGCGAGGAATACTCGTGAACGACGTTGGCGATCGTGACCTCGGTCGGTGCATAGCCGACCATTGACGACAGCAATACGCGGCGCAGAGCATTGCCGAGCGTATGGCCGTAGCCACGCTCGAACGGTTCCATCACCACCTTGGCATGGCCCGGGCCAAGCGTCTCGACTTCGATGATACGGGGTTTCAACAAGCTGTTCTGCATGGAATGTCCTCTTCAATACCCTCGGCTCGTTACACCGATAAGGCT
>DATBUE010000086.1:0-1865 GCA_036516375.1 Noviherbaspirillum sp.
CTTTGCGTGCCGGCCGCCTGGATGAGATGCCGGGCCAACGCGCTTTCTACGGTTTCCTGCGTGCCGATGCCAAATGGGTCGGCTACAACGCGACGATGCAGGGCGGCTATTTCTCGGACAACAGCCCGCACACCGTCAAGCCCAAGCGCACAGTGGGCGAAATCGAACTGGGCGCAAGCTGGGTGGAAGGACGTTACGGCGTGCGCGTCGGCGTGGTTCGGCGCATGAGCGAGGTCGAGAGACTGCCGAATTCCGTCGCTGCGCAGAATTTCCTGCGCCTGCAACTTGCTTACGTGCCTTGATTGCAAGACTGGCGATCACACAGCGAAAACTGCGCCAGTAGCGCTGCGAGTGCCCTAGGGAGGTGGGAGTCGGGCAGGCCGAGTACGTTATAATTCGCATTTCCCGCAAGTGCCGTCCGGCACACTTCAGCAATGACCAAGTTTGTATTCGTCACTGGCGGCGTCGTATCTTCCCTCGGAAAGGGAATCGCCGCCGCCTCCCTCGCGGCCATCCTCGAATCTCGCGGCCTCAAAGTAACCCTCATCAAGCTCGATCCGTACATCAACGTCGATCCCGGCACAATGAGCCCGTTCCAGCACGGCGAGGTGTTCGTCACCGATGATGGCGCCGAGACCGACCTCGATCTCGGCCACTACGAGCGCTTCATCACGGCGAAGATGAAGAAGCTCAACAACTTCACTACCGGTCAGATCTTCGAGTCCGTGATCCGCAAGGAGCGTCGTGGCGAATATTTGGGCAAGACCGTTCAGGTAATCCCGCACATCACGAACGAGATCCAGGATTTCATCCATCGTGGCGCGGAAGGCTTCGACGTGGCGATGGTCGAAATCGGCGGCACCGTCGGTGACATCGAGTCGTTGCCGTTCCTCGAAGCTGCGCGCCAGTTGAGCCTGCGTTCCGGCCGTAACAACACGGCTTTCGTGCACCTGACGCTGGTGCCTTTCATCGCATCGGCCGGCGAACTGAAGACCAAGCCGACCCAGCACAGCGTGCAGAAACTGCGCGAGATCGGCATTTCGCCGGACGCGCTGCTGTGCCGCGCCGACCGCCGCATTCCCGACGACGAGCGTGCCAAGATTTCGCTGTTCTCCAATGTGCCGGAAGAGGCCGTGATTTCGGTCTGGGACGCGGATTCGATCTACAAGATTCCGCAGATGCTGCACGACCAGAGGCTGGACCGCATCGTGTGCGAGAAACTGGCGATCGAAGCCAAGCCGGCCGATCTGTCGGTATGGAACAAGCTGGTTTTTGCGCTCGAGCATCCGAAGCAGGAAGTCACGATCGGCATGGTAGGCAAGTACGTGGACCTGACCGAATCCTACAAATCGCTGACCGAAGCATTGCGTCACGCCGGCATTCACACCGAAAGCCGCGTGAATATCGAATACATCGATTCGGAAGAGATCGAAGCGCGCGGCACTTCGCTGCTGGAAAAGTACGACGCCATCCTGGTGCCGGGCGGCTTCGGCAAGCGCGGTGTCGAGGGCAAGATCGCGGCAGCGCGTTATGCACGCGAAAACAAGGTGCCATACCTCGGCATCTGCCTCGGCATGCAGGTGGCGCTGATCGAGTACGCGCGCCACATGGCTGGCCTTACTGAGGCGAACTCTACCGAGTTCGATCCGGAAACTCAGCATCCGGTCGTAGCATTGATCACCGAATGGCAGAACCACGACGGCAAGGTCGAGAAGCGCGATGCGAACTCCGACCTTGGCGGCACGATGCGCCTCGGTGCGCAGACCTGCGCGGTCAAGCCGAACACGATCGCCGCCGAAATCTACGGCGACAAGGTGACAGAGCGTCATCGTCATCGCTACGAGGCGAACAATCATTATCTGTCG
>DATBUE010000087.1:0-5528 GCA_036516375.1 Noviherbaspirillum sp.
CTCGGGCGGGCGCCCGGCTCGGATCAGGCCACCGCGCGTGCGCTGCGTCGCAATCTCGATTCCGATCCCGAGCAATTCCCGCAGGACGTGGCCGAGCTGATGCAGTACTTCCAGCCCGACCGGCCCATGCGCGTGCGCGCCATTCCCGGCGAAGGCGCGCAGGTTCCGATCTGGATCCTCGGCTCCAGCCTGTTCGGCGCCCAGCTCGCCGCCCACCTCGGCCTGCCCTACGCCTTCGCCTCGCACTTCGCGCCGATGCAGATGATGGAAGCCATCGCACTGTACCGCGCACTGTTTCGCCCTTCGCCGCAACAGGACAAGCCGTACGTGATGCTCGGTTTCAATGTATGCGCGGCAGAAAGCGATGAAGAAGCGGAATTCCTGTTCAGCTCGACCCAGCAAGCTTTCGTCAACCTGCGCAGCGGCCGGGCCGGGAAACTGCCGGCGCCGGTGCGGGATTACGCGACGATGATCAACGAAGCCGAGCGCGCGGTGATTGCGCATACCTTGTCGTGCTCGGCAGTGGGGTCGGCGGAGACGGTGGAGCGGGAGTTGCGCAGCTTCGTCGAACGTACCGAAGCCGATGAATTGATGATCGTGGGGCAGATTCACGACCACGCGGCGCGCTTGCGCTCGTACGAGATTGCGGCGCAGGTGATGGGGAAATTGAAGGAGTGACGTTCCGGTAACGCATAGGACGCATAGGCGGGAGTCCGGTTCGGACGCCAGCAGTCGCTTCAATGAGCAACATGCCCGGCTTGCCGGGCTTTTTTTTGTGTGAGTTCCGCCGCAGGGGCAGTCGGGGATGACGGCGCAATGCCGTCACATGGGAATCAGAAGAATTCCACCGTGTCGTTCGACACTTCCGAGCGCAGCTCCCCGGATTCGACCAGTTCGTCGTAGTAGCAGATGCGATTGCGCCCGTGCGCCTTGGCGTAGTACAGCGCCTGGTCGGCGTGGCCGAGGATGACCACCGGGGATTCGTTGGCAATGCTGGCAAAGCCCAGGCTGATCGTCACTTGGCCGACTTGCGGGAAGTTGTGCTTTTCGACGTTGGCACGGAAGCGGTCGAAGATGCGGCGCGCGTCGTCCAGCGTGGTCGAGCGCAATAGCACCACGAATTCTTCTCCACCGAAGCGGAAGACGCGGTCCTGTGTCCGGAACGATTGGCGCAGCAGGTTGGCGATCAGGATCAGTACCTCGTCGCCGTAGATATGGCCGAACTGGTCGTTGACGCGCTTGAAGTGATCGATGTCGAGCACGCCCAGCCAGTGCCGCACTTCCTGGTGCGCGCTGCGGCGGCGCTCCCCACTGCTGTTCGGGTTGCTGTCGGTGCGGCAGTGCTCGAGCAGGCGCGAAAATCGTTCGTCGAAAGTCTTGCGGTTGAGCAGGCCGGTCAGCGAATCGCGTTCGCTGTAATCGAGGATGCTCTGGTAGTTGCGATACACGCTCAGGATGCTGTCCAGCGTGCGCTCGGTATTGGCGTCGTTGGGCTTGGGATCGACGATCTCCAGGCAACTGCTGACCTTGTCATTGAGCCAGATCGGTACCCACAGCACGTGCTTGCCGTCGGCGCCGACAGCGGTGGCGCACTCGGCATGGTTACTGATGGCTGCGAGCAGCGCGGGGAAGTTCACCAGCGGCGCGCCGCCCTGCTCACAGTACTCTTCGTCGCCGGCCACCTTGCCGTCTTCCAGCCAGTAGCGGGCGCGCACATGCAGGTCGTCGCGCACCCGGAAAAGTTCGTGCACGCGCACCTGGGAGGCGCCCGCCAGTTCGTGCAGCGCGGTGATCACCGCGGCGTCCAGCAGGGCGTGGTCGCGCTGGCAGGTGATGCCGATCAGGTGCTTGAGCAGGGTATCCATCAGCAGCGGCAAGGGCGCGAGGCAGGAAGTGCGGAGAAGAAGGCTGGCCGGCAGGGCGCGGCGCAAAGGAAAGTGAGGATCGGTGGCACGCTTTGCTCCAATTCCAGTGAGAGCCGTTCCTTCGGACTCGGACCCGTGCCGCGGGGTGATGCGTCGTTAGAGCGGATTCGCCCTATTGTAGTGAGGCCGATGCGTCGGGCCGCGAAATTCTAGCGGGAAACAGAAATTTGTTGCACTGAAACCGCGAGCGAGCCTCGCAGAAAATTCCTGCATGGCAATTTTTTAAGGCAATAGCTGCACCGAACTTGCTAAAGCGCAATGAAAACCCGCAATGCAACGCTGAAAGCTTGCTCGAATCGAACGCGGCGAAACCGACGCCTCGCCCTGCTGTCACACCTCGGTCCCTACGGCCCGGTGCCGACCAGCCTGATGAATTCCTCCTTTCCCATGGAAAAAGCGGTACATGCCTTGTGCCGCCTGTTGAGCGACAGCTCGGTCGACGCCTTCGTCGCGACCGACGCCGATGGTCGCATCGTCGAATGGAATGCCCAAGCCGAAGAAGCTTTCGGCTGGTCGCGCGCGCAGATCCGCGGCAAGACCTTGGGCGAAACCGTCCTGCCCGGCTTCCAGCACGAACGACACGCGTTAGCCGCCGACGAAGACCAGGCCGGCGAAGGCACGGCAGGACGCCGCCTGCACCTGGAGGCGCAAAGGCGCGACGGCAAGCCGGTTCCGGTCGAATTCACGCTCAGTCCGATTTCCAGCGCCTCCGGCACGCTCATGCTCGGCACCCTGCGCGACATTTCGCAGCGGCGCGGGCTGGAGCTGGAAATCCTGCAGCAGGCCAACATGGCCACCTCGATCCTCAACGGCATGCCGGACGCAGTGGTCGTGGCCGATGTGCGCGGGCGCCTGATCATGGTCAACCCGGCGGCCCAGCTTCTGTTCGGCTTGAAGCCTGTCGGCGAAGATGGCGAGCAGGGCTTCACTTCCTACGATCTTTATTACGTCGACGGCCACACGCCGTTTCGCCTGGAAGAGCGTCCGACCCGGCGCGCACTCGCCGGCGAGCACGTCGACAACCTGGTGGCGCGCGTGCGCAGCCAGGGCCGTCCCGAAGTCAGTTGGGTCAGCGTCAATGCGCGCCCGCTGCGCGACCTGACCGGGAACCCGGCCGGCGCGGTGGTGGCATTCCGCGACATCACCGAGCTGCGCGAATCCCAGGAACAGCTTGCGCGCCAGGCCGCGCAATTGCAGGAGCAGGCCAGCCTGCTCGACCTGTCGCACGACGCCATTCTTGTGCGCGACCGCAACCAGCACATCACCTACTGGAACCGAAGCGCGCAGCGCATGTACGGCTATTCGCGCGATCAGGCTCTCGGGCGCAACGCCAACGAATTGCTGCGCACGCGTTACCCGGAACCGCTGGAAGCGATCCTCGCGCGCATGCACCAGGCGCGCTACTGGGAAGGCGAGATCGTGCAGAGCACGGCCGGCGGGCGCGAAATCATCGTGTTCTCGCAATGGGCGCTGGAAATGCAGGATGGCCAGCCCTACCGCTACCTGGAAACCAATGCCGACATCACCGAGCGCGTGCATACCGAGCGTGCGCTGCGCCAGTCGCAGCAGGACTTCCGCCTGCTGGTGGAAGCGTCGACCGACTACGCGATCATGATGCTCGACACCCAAGGCCGCATCCAGAGCTGGAACAGCGGCGCTGAACGCATGCTCGGGCTGGCGCCAGAGGTCGCTATCGGGCGCCCGGTCAGCGAATTGTTCACCACCGAAGACCGCGGGCTGGACGCGCCGATGCGCGAGATGGACGAAGCCAGCGCCAAGGGGCGCTCCGAAGATGCGCACTGGTATCTGCGCCGCGACGGCTCGCGCTTCTGGGCCACCGGCGTGGTCACGCCCTTGCGCAACGAAGACGGCAGCCTGCGCGGCTACGTGAAGATCATGCGCGACCAGACCACGCAACGCCTGGCCGAGGAACAGACGCAGTTCCTGGCCAACCACGACGCGCTGACCGGCCTGCCCAACCGCGTGAGCTTTTCCAACGAATTGCACCAGGCGCTGGCGCTGTCGCAACGCAACGGCGTGCCGATCGCGGTGCTGCTGCTCGACCTCGATCGCTTCAAGTACGTCAACGACACCTTCGGCCACCACTACGGCGATTTGCTGCTCAAGGAAGTGGCGCTGCGCCTGATGTCCTCGATCCGCGAGACCGACTTTGCCGCGCGCCTGGGCGGCGATGAATTCGTCGTGATCCAGAGCGACGTCTCCCAGCCGCAGGCAGCCGAGACGCTGGCGCGCAAGCTGGTGCTGGAACTGGGCCGGCCCTATGAGCTCGACGCGCACGAAATCCTGAGCGGCACCAGCATCGGCATCGCGATGTTTCCGCAGGATGCGAAGAACTCGGTCGAATTGCTGAAGCGCGCCGATCTTGCGCTCTATCGCGCCAAGGATGCGGGGCGCCACAACTTCCAGTTCTATACCGACGACTTGTCGTCTGCCCAGAACTGGCGGCGCGACCGCGAAGCCGCATTGCGCGTGGCGCTGAAGAACCACCAGTTCGAGCTGTATTACCAGCCGCAGGTCAATCTGCAGACCTGGCGCATGTCCTCGGTGGAAGCGCTCTTGCGCTGGAATGCGAGCGAACTGGAAACCGTGCTGCCGGACGACTTCCTGAAGATCGCCGAAGACACCGGCCTGATCGTCGAGATTGGCGAATGGGCGCTACGCGAAGCCTGCCACCAGGTGCGGCGCTGGCAGGCGCAGGGGATGACCGATCTGCGGCTATCGCTCAATTGCTCGGCGCGCCAGTTCGGCGACCCCCACTTCGTCGCCAAGATTCCCTACATCCTGCGCGACGCCGGCCTCACTCCCGGGAGCCTGGAACTGGAATTGCCGGAAGCGATGCTGGCCCAGCACCCGCAGATCAAGGAACAACTGGCCGAGCTGCGCTCGCTGGGCATCCGCCTGACCATCGACAACTTCGGCACCGGCAATACTGCGTTCAAGGACTTCAAGGATTTCGAGGTCGACGTGCTGAAGATCGACAAGGCCTTCGTGCAGCACCTGCCGCACCGGCGCGAGGACTCGGCCATTGCCACGGCCATCATCAATCTCGCCCACGACTTGGGCATCACCGTCGTTGCCGGCGGTGTGGAAACCGCGGAGCAGCTCGCCTACCTGAAGGCGCGCGACTGCACCGAAGCGCAGGGCTTCATCTTCAGCCCGCCGGTATCGGCGCAGAAGTTCGAGGAATTGATGACGAAAGAAGCCTGGAACCAGGTCGGGCGATCGCCTTTGGCCACGGATGGATTGTCAAGCGGAGACTGGCATTGATGCGGGGCTTGTGACAGCAATGGCGCACTGCTGTCCGGAATAAATTTATTGACACAGAAGGGTGAAATGCGCGGTCAGGCTCCCTTCCCCTTTTAGGGGGAGGGCTAGGGTGGGGGTGTGAACGTAAAAACGAAGGGATGCGTTGTGCAGGTTCCGTACCCCTTACGCGGGCCGCCCCATCCCAGCTTTCCACCTCGCCGCTTGCAAGCGACTCGGATTCGGACGGCGCAAAGCAATGCTTTGCGAAACCCCGTCCTCATCCCCCTGAAAGGGGGAAGGGGCGTGCCGGAGAAATTCAAGTCGGAAGTCGCAGTG
>DATBUE010000088.1:0-2219 GCA_036516375.1 Noviherbaspirillum sp.
GCGGCGCGGAATTCTTCGCGACGGTGCAGCAGCACGATGGATTCGGCCTTGCCCACCAGGTCCAGCGCCCAGTCCAGCGCGGAGTCGCCACCACCGCAGATCACCAGGTTCTTGCCGTGGAAACGGCTGGGGTCCTTGACCCGGTAGAACAGTTGCGAACCTTCAAATTTCTCGATGCCGTCGACCTTGATCGTGCGCGGCTGGAACGAACCCACGCCGGCCGCGATGAAGATGGTCTTGGTGATGAAGCGGGTGCCGGTCGAGGTTTCGAGGTCGAAGCGGCCGTCTTCGCGCTTGTTGACCAGGGTGACTTCCTGGCCCAGATGGAAGGTCGGTTCGAAGGGCTCGATCTGCTTCAGCAGGTTATCGGTCAGTTCCTGGCCTGTGCACACCGGCACGGCGGGAATGTCGTAGATCGGCTTGTCCGGATACAGCTCGACGCACTGGCCGCCGACGTGGACGAGCGAATCGATCACATGGGCCTTGATTTCCAGCAGGCCTAGTTCGAACACCTGGAACAGACCGACCGGACCGGCGCCGACGATAACGGCATCGGCTTCGATCGGACCGCGAGAAGTGTCGGCGCTGGTCGCCGGTGCTGCGGGAGAGGCATTGATGCCGTTGCTGGTTTCCATACGACTGTCGAGTTCCTGTTTCATTTCACGAGTTCCAAAAAGTGCCGGCGCTCCTGTTCGACGGCGTTCGGCCTTTCCGGCTGTGGGCGCTGCCCTTGTTCTTGTTATGGCTGGCCGCGCGCATGTGCGGCGGTATTCACTTGACCAGACGCTGCAGCTTTTCCTTGACGTCTTTCCATTCCTCGGCTTCGGGCAGCGGGTCCTTGGTCTTGGTGATCGAGGGCCACTTGCGCGCGAGTTCGACGTTGAGCTTGATGAATTCCTGCTGGTCGGCCGGCACGTCTTCTTCGGCGTAGATCGCATTGACCGGGCATTCGGCCACGCAGACTGCGCAATCGATGCATTCGTCCGGATCGATGGCGAGGAAGTTCGGGCCTTCCCGGAAGCAGTCAACCGGGCATACATCCACGCAATCGGTATAGCGGCACTGGATGCAGGATTCGGTCACAACGTGGGTCATAACAGTCCTATGTCGAGATGTTTGAAGCTGATTTTTTTGAAGCCGGGCGGGTGCCAAGATGTGAGGCAGGAAGAGGCGCACGCCTGACCGGACAGGTTGCCCGTCGCAAAGCCCTGTATTTTAAGACAAGCGAGGTTTTGAAACAAACCGGAATTAGACAGATTCTGAATAAGCAAATGCGGCCGCTATTCCTGCATCGGCCTACTTTTCGCTGCTCTTGCTTATCGAAGAGGCAAGCTTGAATTGTTTGCGCGGCGCGCAGGAAATCTAATCATCCTTCCGATGCGCCGATGGAGCGGGAGGCTCGGTTAGACTGGCGAGCTCTATCCCGAGGAGAGCATGGATACTTCCGCCGCCCGTCAAGCCATCTTCGAACGCATCCGCAAGGCGCAGGGCCGCGCTGCCGAGCCCACCCAGGCCGAGCGCGAAGCCGTGCACGACTATCTCGCAAGCCAGGCGCGCGGCCCGCAGCCCGAGCTGGGCGCCGACCTGCTGGAGCGATTCAGTCAGCAAGCCGTGCGCATGGCTGACACGGTCGACCGAGTGCAGACCCGGGACCAGGTGCCATCTGCGGTGGCGCGCTATCTGTCGGGGCACGCGTTGCCGCAGCAGGCAACGGCTTGGTCCACGCTGTACGGGATGGATTGGGCGGGCGCCGGGCTGCAGGTGGAATTTCGGCCGCCACGGAATGAAGACCTCGTTGGCATCACCGGAGGCTTCTGCGCGATCGCCGAAACCGGCACCTTGATGCTGCTGTCCGGCCCGCGCACATGGCCATCCGCCAGTCTGCTGCCGGAAACGCATATCGCGATCGTGGACCGCTCGCGCATCGTCGCAGCCATGGAAGATGCATTTGCGCTGGCGCGCGCGGAATGCGGCGGCTTGCCGCGCGCGGTCAACTTCATCTCCGGCCCTTCGCGCACCGGCGATATCGAACAGACCATCGTGCTCGGTGCCCACGGACCTTACCGGGTCCACGTGATCATCGTGATGGATGCCTGATTCCGGGCCGATCCCGCGTGCACAAGAAAAAGGCCGGTCATGGACCGGCCTTGTTGCAGGTGGGGCACGGAGCTGTCCTTCAGCTAGCCCTTCAACTCCTCGACCAGGTCGACGTACTTCTG
>DATBUE010000089.1:0-3062 GCA_036516375.1 Noviherbaspirillum sp.
TATTTGCCGACACCGTCGCCTGGCTGATGCAGCAGGTTTCCCGTCCCGTGCGCAAGCAGGGAGAGGAATTGCTGTATCTGCTGGACTCGACCTCGATCACGCTCAAGGGGCGCGAGTTCGAGCGCTGGACACGGGCCAACAGGACACGCCATACCCAAGGCATCAAGCAGCATGTGCTGTATGCGGCGCAACCGCAAGCGCCGGTGTGGCACAGCATCAGCGCGGCCAACGTCAACGATGTGCAAAAGGCGGACGAGGTGCCGCTGCAGGCGGGGGCGCTGTACGTGTTCGACAAAGGCTATTGCGACTATCTATAACTGGTGGCACCGCATCGATGCGGCCGGCGCCCGGTTCATCACCCGCTTCAAGCGCAATGCCGGTCTGAAGATCGAGCGGGAACAGCCCATTGCCGCAGAGGATGCCGGTCTCGTCCTGCAGGACCGGGTCGTGCGCTTCAAGCACAAGCATCAGGGCGGCAAACGCCGCAACCTGTACGACCAACCGCTGCGCTGCATCACCATCGATCGCCCCGGCAAGCCGACCCCGCTGGTGCTGGCGACCAATGACATGACCAGTGCGGCGAGGGAAGTGGCCCAGCGCTACAAGGAGCGCTGGGAGATCGAACTGTTCTTCAAATGGATCAAGCAGCATTTGAAGATCAAGACATTCTTCGGCCGCACTGAAAATGCGGTGCGCATCCAGTTGTTGACGGCGTTGATCAGCTACCTGCTGGTGGCGCTGTACAAGCAGACGCATGGCTTGAAACAGAGTCTATGGGAATGCCTGGGCCTGCTGCGCGCCACGCTGTTCCAACGGGCCGGGATCGAGGCCTGTTCACATCGAAAGCGACGACGGGAAACCGAACGCATGACGCCCGCGCAACAGGTACTGTTCTCGTGAGCTTGTCAACAAAATTATTCCGGACAGCAGTGCGCACCGATGGGGATGCGGCGCTCGTCGGCCATGGCCGGGACGAACCAGGCGGTGAGCGGGTCCTGCGGGTGGGCGGCGACGGCGAAGCCAAAATCCGATGCCAGCGGCTTGGCGGCCGCGCCGATTTCCTGCCAGCGCTGGGCGCCATCATGGGAGCGCCAGATGCCGTTGTAATGCTGGCACCAGTAGACATCCGGCGCGGATGCGCACTGCACGATGCGGTGCGGGTCCTGTACCGCCGGATCTTCCGCCCGCTCGGGCGGCATGTAGGCCGCGCGCATGCCTGCTACGCCGGGCTTCCAGCTTGCGCCGCCATCCTCGGTGATCCAGACGCCGCCGCAGGAAATGCCGACCAGCACGCGGCGGCTGTTGAGCGGGTCGACGCAGATCGAGTGAATGCCGGGCACGTCGTAGCCGCCGCCGAACCATTCCCTGCGGCTCGGTTCATTCGTAAGCGCGAATTTCTCCGCACATAGCGCGACGACGGCAAGGAGCGGAACATAGGTGTCCACTTATGGAGGTGGACACCTATGACCCAGAAGAGGAATGACTCAGAGTTGGAACTCACCGTGATTGGCGTGCGGCGCGATGGTCGGCGACGCTACGACGCGCAGGCCAAGCGTGCGCTGGTCGAGGCAGCCCTGCAGCCGGGCGTCTCGCTGGCCGGCCTGGCGCTCAAGCACGGTGTGAACGCGAACCTGCTGCGCAAATGGGTGGTGCGCCACCAGCGAGCAGGCAATGCGACGCACGAGCCCAGTGCAGCGACTCCCGCACAGGCTTTCGTGCCAGTCGTCGAGGTCACGCACGCCGAGGCGCAAGCCGACGAACCGCGATGGCCAACACCACCAGCGGCTTCACCGGCCCCACTGGTCCGAACTACACCTGCCCACTTGAAGGCGCACTTGCCCAATGGCGTCGTGCTCGAACTCGCGTGCGGCGAGCAGGATGCGACATTGGTATCGACAGTGATCGACTCGCTGGGGCGCTGCGGTGTTCCGACTGGACGCTGACCTGAAGGTCTACCTGCACCGCGATGCCATCGACTTCCGTAAGGGTATCAACGGCTTGGCGACGCTGGTCGAACAAGAGATGGGGCGAGACCCGTTCGCACGCGCCGTCTATGCGTTCCCCAACCGGCGCTGCGACCGCGCCAAGCTTTTGTTGTGGGATCGCACCGGATTCTGGATGCTGTTGAAACGGCTTGAGGCAGACCGTTTCGCCTGGCCTCGGCGGGAGCAGGCGGTCATGGAGTTGACGACCGAGCAGCTGCACTGGCTACTCGACGGCATCGATATCGACGCCATGCGCCACCATCCTGTGCGCCATTTCCGGCACGCGAGCTGATCCACCGTCGTCACATAGCGGCGGTGCAACGATGATGGGATTTGTTACAAATTCACGTAAACCTATTCACGCCACGCATCCGCTATCGTGGCGGGATGAACGAACAACCTTCCCTGGCCGGCCTGCCGCCCGATGTGCAGGCCTATATCCGCGAACTTGAAGCGCGCAACCGGCAATTGTCCGAGCGCGTGCAGTACCTGGAAGAACAATTCCGCCTGGCGCAGCTCAAGCGCTTCGCCCCCAGCAGCGAGAAGCGCCGCGACCGCGTCTTCAACGAAGCCGAGCAGAATGCCGCCGCCAATCCCGATGCGGTAGCCGTGGAACTGCCCGAGACCGGCTTGCCTGAGGCACCCGAGCCGGTGAAGAAGCAGCGCGGACGCAAGCCATTGCCAGCCGATCTGCCGCGCCAGCGCATCGAATACGACTTGCCGGGTAAGCGGCAATTTCATCACTTTCTGTTAAGTTAAGGGCGGTGAAATTGCGCTTATCGTGCAAATCATCTTCAGGACGCATTATGATCCTGCGTCTTGTTCTTTCAATTGCTGATAGGTTTCAACAGGATTTAGCAGCATTGTTTTGATTTCTTCCAAGGATTCTGCGATCTCTTGGTTAGTTTCTGTATCCTTTATCCCTCGAAGCAGATCATCAATTTTTCCTGCTGCGGCCTGTCCGGTTTTAGTTAAAGCAAGTGATAGAAACTGATATTGATCCCTCTCGTGGGAAACTCGTTGAAATTCTGCGTCACTGCTTTGCGCTATCTGTGCAGGATTTTGCATCAATTGCCC
>DATBUE010000090.1:0-3622 GCA_036516375.1 Noviherbaspirillum sp.
CGGGTTCCGCATCGCTGATGAAGTACTCCATTTCCGCGGCACGGTAGGCGGTGTTCAGCGGCAGATAGACGTAACCGGCGCGTATGGTCGCCAGATACAGCATCAGGGCTTCCGGCGATTTTTCGACCTGCACTGCAATACGCGCATCCTTGGGCAGCTTCAGACCGGCCAGCAGATTGGCCATCTTGGCCGTGGCGCGCTCGAGATCGTTCCAGGAGTAGTACAAACCCTCGTGCGTCTCGATGCAGCATGCTGCGCGATCCTGCGGAAAGGAGGCGGCGAACAGTTCGTACAGGTTGGCGTGCATGAAATCTTCAGGTCCGGCGGCGGTAGGCGTACACGAGCATGACGATGCCGGCCACGATCATCGGCAGCGATAGCATCTGCCCGGCGGAGATCGTCACACCTGCGAAATGCACCTCATAGTCAGGCGTGCGGAAGTATTCGGTGAAGAAACGGGCCATCCCATATAGCAGGACGAACATCGCGCCGACGGCCAGCGGCGGGCGCTGCTTGCGCGCATAAAGCCAGAGGATGACGAACACCAGCACACCGTCGACCAGGGCTTGGTAAATCGGCGACGGATGGCGCGGCAATTGGTCTACGTTCGGCCATACCATCGCCCAGGGCAGCGAAGCATCGGCGACTCGCCCCGGCAATTCGGCATTGATGAAATTGCCGATGCGGCCGGCGGCGTAACCGAGCGGCACCATCGGCGCGATGAAATCGTAGACGTCGACCACGGTCTTGCCGGCGCGCCGCGCCCACAGCCACATCGCGATCAGCACGCCGAGGAAACCGCCGTGGAAGGACATGCCACCCTTCCAGATTGCGAGGATCTCCAGCGGATTGCTGAAATAGTAGGCAGGGTGATAGAACAGCACCTCGCCCAGCCGACCGCCCAGCACAACGCCGAGCACGCCGTAGAACAGCATGTCGTCGAGATGTTCCTTGCGCCAGCCGGCGGCGGCCATGTGCGGCTGCCGTGCCCGCACCCGGCCCAGCGCCAGGAACTGGATGAAGGCCAGCAGATACATCAGCCCGTACCAGTGAACGGAAATTGGGCCGAGCGAGAAGGCGATGGGATCGGGAAGCGGATGGGTGAGCATGTGTTGTTGTTCGTTCTGAGTCAGCCGGTCTTGCTGCGTACCAGTTCAAGGAAAGCGTGCAGGATCGGCGAAGGATTGTCGCGGCGCCAGGCGAGTCCGGTATCGACCAGTACATCGGTCTCGGGAAGCTTCTTGTATTCGACACCGGGGCGTTGCAGGTTCGACACCGATTGTGGCACAAGCGCAATACCCATGCCTGCGGAAACCAGCCCGACGATAGTCTGCATCTGTATCGCTTCCTGGCCGATGCGCGGAGTCAAGCCTGCGTCGCGGAAGCAGCCAAGAATGGTGTCGTGGAAGGCAGGGGCGATACGGCGCGGGAAGATGATCAGCGGCATACCGGCCACCTGCGCCAGGCTCGCGCTCTTGCGTTTGCCGAGCAGGCCTTCCGGCACAGCCAGCACCAGCGGTTCGGAAGTCACGGTCAGGTAATCGAGCGCACTCTTTGCATGCGCAGCCAGTGGTGGAATCACCAAACCAGCATCGATGCGGCCCTGCAGCAGGTCTTCTTCCTGCACATTACTCGTTGCTTCGCGCAATTCGATCTGCACTTGCGGGTAGCGCTCGCGGAACTCGCGCAGCAGCGGCGGCAGTACGCCGTAGTCCACAGTCGATACGAAGGCCAGCGACATTGTGCCGGACGTGCCGGAGGCGGCGCGGCGGGCCAGTTCGGGCAGGGCGGCGGCTTGCTGCAGCAGGCGGCGCGCTTCGGGCAGCAGCGCCGCACCGGCCGCAGTCAGCGCGACACTGCGCCGCGTGCGCGCAAACAGCGGTGTTCCGAGCGCAGCTTCCAGCGACTGGATCGCCTGCGACAGCGGCGGTTGCGTCATGTGCAGGCGCGCGGCGGCGCGGCCGAAATGATTTTCCTCGGCAACGGCCACGAAATAGCGTAACTGGCGCAGTTCCAGATTCATATGCAATTCGTCTCAATAGCCAAGGAATCATATATTTGACATGCGGTAGAGGGCAAGGCACTCTCTCCCTCTCTCTTTTTTGCATTGATTCCGGAGACGACCATGCCGCAATACCGTTCCCGCACCACCACTCACGGCCGCAACATGGCCGGCGCGCGCGCCCTGTGGCGCGCCACCGGTATGAAGGATGGCGATTTCGACAAGCCCATCATCGCCGTCGTCAATTCCTTCACCCAGTTCGTGCCCGGTCACGTGCACCTGAAGGACCTGGGTCAGATGGTCGCGCGCGAGATCGAAGCAGCCGGCGGCGTGGCCAAGGAATTCAACACGATCGCTGTCGACGACGGTATCGCAATGGGCCACGGCGGCATGCTGTACTCGCTGCCTTCGCGCGAACTGATCGCGGACTCGGTCGAGTACATGGTCAATGCCCACTGCGCTGATGCGATGGTGTGTATCTCCAACTGCGACAAGATCACTCCCGGCATGCTGATGGCCGCAATGCGCCTGAACATTCCGGTGGTGTTCGTCTCGGGCGGACCGATGGAAGCGGGCAAGGTGATCGAGGCCTTGCACGGCAAGCAGGAAGGCATGCAGAAGATCATCAAGGTCGACTTGATCGACGCAATGATCCAGGCCGGCGACCCGACGGTGTCGGATGCCGAGGTGGCGAACATCGAACGTTCGGCTTGCCCGACCTGCGGTTCCTGCTCCGGCATGTTCACCGCCAACTCGATGAACTGCCTGACCGAGGCGCTGGGCCTTTCGCTGCCGGGCAACGGCACGACGGTGGCCACGCATGCCGATCGCAAGGCGCTGTTCCTGCGTGCCGGGCGTCTGGTGGTCGAATTGTGCAAGCGCTACTACGAAGGAGAGGACGCATCGGCCCTGCCGCGCAACATCGCGACCAAGGCTGCGTTCGAGAATGCGATGGCGCTCGACGTCTCGATGGGCGGCTCCACCAATACCGTGCTGCATCTGCTGGCCGCTGCCCAGGAAGCCGGTGTCGATTTCACGATGGCCGACATCGACCGCATTTCGCGCAAGGTGCCTTGCCTGTGCAAGGTTGCGCCGGCGACCCAGAAGTACCACATCGAGGATGTGCACCGTGCTGGCGGCATCCCTGCGATCCTGGGCGAACTGGATCGTGCCGGTCTGCTCGATACGTCGGTGCCGACCGTGCACAGCAAGACCATGGCCGATGCCATCGCCTTCAACGATATCGTGCGCAACGATGATCCGGAAGTGCACAAGCGCTTCCTGGCCGCGCCAGGCGGCGTGCCGACGCAAACCGCGTTCTCGCAGGACAAGCGCTTCGACAAGCTCGATCTGGATCGCGCCGAAGGCTGCATTCGCGACCGTGCCCATGCCTATTCCGAGGATGGCGGGCTCGCCGTCCTGTACGGCAACCTGGCTGAGAAGGGTTGCATCGTGAAGACGGCGGGCGTGGATGAAAGCATCCTGAAGTTCACCGGCCGCGCGCGCGTGTTCGAGAGCCAGGATGACGCCGTCGAAGCCATTCTGGGCGACAAGGTGGTGGAAGGCGATGTGGTCATCATCCGCTACGAAGGTCCCAAGGGCGGGCCCGGCATGCAGGAG
>DATBUE010000091.1:0-5647 GCA_036516375.1 Noviherbaspirillum sp.
CAGCTCTTCGATGAAGATCGCATCTGCGCGGCGCAACAGGTCCGCGTACTCCTTCTTCACTTCGCCCAGAATGCGCACGCCGAGACCCGGCCCCGGGAACGGATGGCGGTACACCATGTCGTGCGGGAGACCGAGCGCCACGCCCAGTTCGCGCACTTCGTCCTTGAACAATTCGCGCAGCGGCTCGAGCAGCTTCAGATTCAGCGTCTCCGGCAAACCGCCGACATTGTGATGGCTCTTGATCGTGTGCGCGGTCTTCTTGCCCTTGCCCGCACTCTCGATCACGTCCGGGTAAATCGTGCCCTGCGCCAGCCACTTCGCATTCTTCAGCTTGCCGGCCTCGGCCTGGAACACCTCGACGAATTCACGGCCGATGATCTTGCGCTTGGCTTCCGGATCGGTGACACCGGACAGCTTGCCCATGAACTGTTCGGTCGCGTCGACGTGAATCACCTTCACGCCGAGGTTCTTGGCGAACATGTTCATCACCATCACGCCTTCGTCCAGGCGCAGCAGGCCGTGGTCGACAAACACACAGGTAAGCTGGTCGCCGATGGCGCGATGAATGAGGGCAGCCGCCACACTGCTGTCGACGCCGCCGGACAAGCCGAGAATGACTTCCTCGTCGCCGACCTGCTTGCGGATCGACTCCACTGCTTCGCTGATGTAGTCGGGCATGTTCCAGTCCGACTTGCAGCCGCAGATCTCGTGCACGAAGCGCCCGAGCATGGCCTTGCCCTGCAACGTGTGCGTCACCTCGGGGTGGAACTGCACGGCGTAGAACTTGCGCTCCTCGTCAGCCATGCCAGCGACCGGACAATTGTCAGTCGACGCCATCAGCTTGAAGCCCGGCGGCAGCTCGTTCACCTTGTCGCCGTGGCTCATCCAGACCTTCAGCATGCCGTGCCCCTCGTCGGTGACGAAGTCGGCAATGCCATTCAACAGCGCGGTATGGCCGCGCGCGCGCACTTCGGCATAACCGAACTCGCGCACCTTGCCGCTCTCCACCTTGCCGCCGAGCTGCTCGGCCATCGTCTGCATGCCATAGCAGATACCCAGCACCGGCACACCCAGCTCGAACACGGCCTGCGGCGCGCGTGGCGTATCGCCCTCGGTCACCGAATTCGGTCCGCCCGAGAGAATGACGCCGGCGGCGCCGTAATTGCGCACGAACTCATCGCTCACGTCATACGGGAATACTTCGGAAAACACGCCGGCTTCGCGCACACGTCGTGCGATCAATTGCGTGACCTGGGAGCCGAAATCGAGAATCAGGATCTTGGAATGCATGAATGAAGGATGTGTTTACAGTAATTCGGGAGCGGCCTTGGCCACCCGGTTGCGCCCGGCGTCCTTGGCAGCATAAAGCGCCATGTCGGCGCGATTGATCAGCTCGTCGCCGCTGGCATTCGGGAACAGGTCGGTCGAAGCGACACCGGCACTGATGGTCAGTTGCAGCGTTACCCCGGCAACGGTTTCGGGTTGGGCTGCAACAGCGGCGCGCATGCGTTCGGCCACGGCCATCGCCGCATCATGCGAAATCGCGGGCAACACCACCAGGAATTCCTCGCCTCCGTAACGTCCCAGCGCTTCCTGCGGTCGAATGCAGGAACGCAGGCGACTGGCCATCTTCACCAGCACGGCGTCGCCCGCCGGGTGACCGAAACGATCGTTGATCTGCTTGAAGTGATCCAGGTCAACCACGATCAGCGAAAGCGGCACACAAGCCTTGTCGCATCGCGCCGACTCAATGGCCAGGATGCGCATGATTGCCCCTCGGTTCCACGTGCCGATCAGCGGGTCGATCAGGGATTTGCGACGCAGGTTCTTGTTCTTCTTCTGCAGCTCAAGCTGCGAAGCATTCATCGAACGCAGGCGCAATTCATGCTCGACGAGGGCCGCCAGATCGGCGAGCAGGGCCTGCTCGCAGGCGTCGAAAGACAGGCGTGGTGCGTAGTCGACCAAAGCCACGGCACCGACCACTTCCTGCTGCTCGTTACGCACCGGGTGAGCTGCATAGAAACGGATGAAAGGAGCGCTGCGCACGCACCTGTGCTCACCGAATACGGGATGCGCACGCGCATCCAGCACGATCACTGGCACATCGGACAACGCAAATGCACGAGCAAAAGCGCTCTCGGCCGCATCCAGTGGCTGAACGTAGCCGGAAGCCGACGACGCGTGGGAAAACAGTACGAGGCAGTTGGACACGTCGAACAACCTGCGCCCGAGACGACGCACGCGCTCGATATTCGGATCGCCCTCGATAGCGGCCGCCTCCGTCATGCCAGCGCACGCCTTGACCAAGGCATCAGCCCCTGCTTCCGGCTTCGCGTGCGGCTTCATCTGGCGAGGCCGGTTCAGTCGGCGCGATAGTTGGGCGCTTCCTTCGTGATCTGCACGTCATGTACGTGCGACTCACGCATGCCCGCCGCCGTGATCTCGACGAACTCTGCACGCTCGCCGAACTCTTCGATGCTCGCGCATCCGCAATATCCCATCGAGGAGCGTACGCCACCCACCAGTTGATACAGGATCGCTAGCACACTACCCTTGTACGGCACTCGTCCTTCGATTCCTTCCGGCACCAGCTTGTCGGCATTGTTGGCCGAATCCTGGAAATAGCGGTCCGCAGAGCCTTCCGACATCGCACCCAGGCTACCCATGCCGCGATAGGACTTGTAACTGCGCCCCTGGTAAAGGATGACCTCACCCGGCGCCTCTTCCGTACCTGCGAACATGCTACCCATCATGACGCTGGACGCGCCCGCGGCCAATGCCTTGGCGATATCGCCCGAGAACCGGATACCGCCATCGGCGATACATGGAACACCAGTGCCCTTCAAGGCTTCGGAGACATTGGCAATGGCCGTAATCTGCGGCACGCCGACGCCAGCGACAATACGGGTGGTGCAGATCGAACCGGGACCGATACCGACCTTGACTCCGTCGGCACCGTGCTCAAGCAGCGCGCGAGCTGCCGCAGCGGTCGCGATGTTGCCGCCGATGACGTCGACCTGCGGATAATTCTGTTTGACCCAGCGCACGCGGTCGAGCACGCCTTTCGAATGCCCATGTGCGGTATCGACCACGATGACGTCAACGCCCGCCTTGACCAGCAGATCGATGCGCTCGTCATTGTCGGCACCGACGCCGACGGCGGCGCCTACACGCAGCTTGCCATGCTCGTCCTTGCACGCGCTCGGGTGCTCGGTCGCCTTCTGGATATCCTTCACCGTGATCAGGCCACGCAGGTCGAAAGCGTCGTTCACGACCAGCACGCGCTCCAACCGGTGCTTGTTCATCAATCGCTTGGCTTCGCTGAGCTCGGCGGTCTCGTTGACGTAGACGAGCTTTTCGCGCGGCGTCATCTTGTCACGCACCTGCGCATCCAGCTCTTCCTCGAAACGCAGGTCGCGGTTGGTGATGATGCCCACGACCTTGCTGCCTTCGACTACAGGAAAACCGCTGATGCCATGTTGTTCGGACAAGGCCATCACTTCACGGATGCGCATCGTGGGGGGGATGGTGATCGGGTCGCGTACGACGCCCGATTCGAAACGCTTGACCTTTGCGACCTCGCGCGCCTGGTCGGCCGGCTTCAAATTCTTGTGGACGATGCCAATTCCGCCCTCCTGAGCCATGGCAATGGCCAGGCGCGCCTCGGTCACTGTGTCCATCGCCGCGGACAGCAACGGGATATTGAGCGTGATATTGCGAGTGAGGCGCGTGGTGAGGGAGGTGTCTTTGGGGAGGATCTGCGAGAAGGCCGGAACGAGCAGCACATCATCGAACGTGAGTGCTTTCTGGAGTAGACGCATAGTGCTTCCTGTAGGCGCAAAGCGGCATTATACAGAACTCCGGAAAAGCATCGGATTTTCAGCAGCTTATGTCCCGCACCTTGATTGACATCGAATCCAAAGCATGGCGAAATCCGCCTGTCTCCGCTGCCCTGTCGAGTTGCAATGATCCTGCCACGCATTCGCCCTGCCCTCCTGCTTGCCACTCTATTGCTAGCGCCTGCAGCACATGCCCAGCATGTCTGGCTGGACGAAAATGGTCGAAAGCAGTATTCGGACATTCCCCCGCCCGCCTCCATTCCCGCTCATCGCATCCTCAAGCAGCCGGGATTGAAATCACTGCCGCCGGCCCCCGTGGACGCCGGAGAAGCAAAGAAAGCCGCAGAATCATCCGCACCTGCCAGCCTAGCCGAACGCGAAGCGGATTTCCGCAAGCGCCGCGCCGAACAGGCAGAGAAGGACAAGAAGGCCGCAGAGGAAGCCCGCATTGCTGAAGAAAACAAGAAACGCTGCGCGAGCGCACGCGACTATCTGCAGTCCCTGGAAGCCGGCGAGCGCATTGCACGACGCAACAGCAAGGGCGAACGGCAACTCCTGAGCGACGAGGAACGCAAACAGGAAATCGCCGAGGCGAAACGCATGCTCGACGCGTGCAAACAGCGGAGTTAGCAGCCCTTACGCCTTGCGCACCGCACGTCGACGCCGGGCCTCTTTCGGATCGGCGATCAACGGACGATAGATCTCGACGCGGTCATGTGCTCGCAACACGGCATCCAACGTCCTGAGTTTTCCGAAGACCCCCACCCGGCAAGTCGCAAGCTCGATTTCCGGCATCTCCTGCAGTACGCCGCTATGCTCGATCGCAGTCATGACCGGGGAGCCGGCCGGTAGTCGCAGCACTTTCAGGAAGACCTTGTCCGGGCGCGCGCAACAGACGGATACCTCGATCTCATCCATATACCGCTTCGGCGCGCTTGCAGAATGAATCGACAAAACTATTGGCGATCATGTTGAAAACCGGTCCGATGATCTGCTCGAGTACGCGGCTGGAAAACTCGTAGTGCAACTCGAAGTCCACCTTGCAGGCATCTTCCCGCAGCGGCTTGAAATTCCAAGTACCGTGCAGATGCTTGAACGGGCCTTCGAGCAAGTCCATGCGGATTTGCGTCGGTGCGGTGTTGACGTTCTCAGTCGTAAACCCGTGCTTGACCCCGTGGTAGTTGATCTTCAGGGTCGCCACCACCTTGTTGCCTTCGCGCTGCTTGATTTCGGTACCGCCACACCAGGGGAGGAACTTCGGGTAGTCCTCGATGCGGTCGACCAGCGCGAACATTTGTTCAGCGCTGTACGCGAGCAGGACCGACTTGTGCACAACCGCCATTGGGAAAACGAGCCGTTTGATAGAATGAACAGCTCAAATTCTACCTGAGCGGCTAGCACGCGCCTTCATGAGCATCATCGACAACAAAAAAGCCTTTCATGACTACTTCATCGAGGAGCGCCACGAAGCGGGCATGTCCCTCGAAGGCTGGGAGGTCAAGGCAATACGGGCGGGCCGGGCCAATTTGAAGGAAGCCTATGTGATCGTGCGCCAGGGCGAAGTGTTTCTGTTCGGCGCCCACATCAGCCCCCTGCCTGCAGCCTCGACCCACGTCTCGCCCGACCCGGTCCGAACCCGCAAGCTGCTGCTGAAGGGAGAGGAAATCAGCAAGCTGATCGGAAAAGTGGAGCGCGCGGGATATACCCTCGTGCCGCTGAACCTGCACTACACCCGCGGGCGGATCAAGTGCGAGATTGGTCTGGCAAAAGGCAAGAAGCAACACGACAAGCGTGAAAACGAAAAGCAG
>DATBUE010000092.1:0-4569 GCA_036516375.1 Noviherbaspirillum sp.
TCAGCATTGCGTCTGCCCCCACGTCAAGCAACAACTTCACGGTATAAATCTTGCCGCCCCACGCCGCCATCATGACTGGCGTCGTATTGTTCGGCGAGCGCGCATCCAACTGCGCGCCCCGGTCCAGCAGCAACTTCACGATGTCGTTGTGCCCTCCCATCGCCGCGTAGTGCAGCGGCGTCCACCCCGGATGCTGGACCTCGGCACCTCGCGCAATCAACGCATCAACCGCGACCCGGTTGCCCTTGAATGCGGCGATCATCAGCGCGGTGTCGCCATTGAAGGCCCGGGCGTGGATGTCGATTTCCGGTGCATCCAACAGGGTGCGGAACACGCTCATCGACTCTTCGCGCAGGGCAAGGATCAAGCCGGAGTCGCCGCGTTGCGGCTCGATGGTATTGGGATCGAAGCCCTGCGCCAGGAGGTTTTGCACGACCGGCGCATTGTCGATCTTGATCGCCCTGAAGTAGTCGTCGTAAGAGCCGGCCAAGGCCAGCCCTGGGATCAGGACAGCGAGCGTGAGCGCAACGCACATTCCTGCGCCGGCAAACCATGAAGTGCATCTGCTGACCAGCTGCTTCATGACGCACGGGCTCCTTTGAACAAGGTGAAGAAATTCTCGGTCGTCTGAACGGCTAGCTGTTCGAGCGGAATTCCTTTCAAGCGCGCGAGAAAGTCAGCCACATGCGAGACGAAACCCGGCTCGTTGGTCTTGCCCCGGTGCGGAACCGGCGCCAGGTAAGGCGAATCGGTTTCGATCAGCATGCGCTCGACTGGAACTGCCTGCGCAACCGCCTGCAGCTCCTTTGCATTCTTGAACGTGACGATGCCGGAAAACGAAATGTAGAAACCGAGCCCAATCGCCGCCTCGGCCACCTCCATCGACTCGGTGAAGCAATGCATGACGCCAGCAGGCCCGCCGTCGACGGCTCCGGCTCCCTCCTCCTGCATCAGCCTTATCGTGTCTGCAGACGCCGCGCGGGTGTGGATGATGAGTGGCTTGCCAGTGGCGCGCGCAGCACGGATATGGGTGCGAAAACGGGCGCGCTGCCATTCGAGGTCGCCCTGCAGGCGGTAGTAATCGAGCCCGGTTTCGCCGATGGCCACTATCTTGGGATGATCCGCGAGCCGGACCAGTTCTTCCACGGTCGGCTCAGGCGTATCTTCGTAGTCAGGGTGTACGCCAACCGAGGCAAAGACCCGCGGATACTGCTCCGCCAGCGCCAGCACCTGGGGAAACTCCGGCAGGTTCACTGATACGCACAGCGCATGCGTGACTTGGTTCTCGTCCATCCTGGCGAAAACCTGCGGCAAGCGCTCGGCGAGCTCGGGGAAATTGATGTGGCAATGGGAGTCGATGAACATCCGCGCATTTTACGCGGCGACCCGCAGCGATGCAGCGGGCGAGCCTCTTGCCGCAGCGCATGCAAACGTTCGCTGCCCAACCCGCGCAGCAGCAGGAAGAACATTGCCTCGCTTGAACGCGAGGCAATGTCGATCAGGTCTTCGGCAAGGTCACGCCGCGCTGCCCCTGATACTTTCCACCCCTGTCCTTGTAGGACGTCTCGCACACCTCGTCGCTCTCGAAGAACAGGACTTGCGCGCAGCCCTCGCCCGCGTAGATCTTGGCCGGCAACGGTGTCGTATTCGAGAATTCCAGCGTCACATAGCCTTCCCACTCCGGCTCGAACGGAGTGACGTTGACGATGATGCCGCAGCGCGCGTAGGTCGATTTTCCGAGGCAGATCGTCAGCACCGAACGCGGAATGCGGAAGTACTCGACCGTGCGTGCGAGCGCGAATGAATTCGGCGGAATGATGCACACGTCGCCCTTGAAATCGACGAAGGATTTTTCATCGAAGTTCTTCGGGTCGACGATCGTGCTGTTGATGTTCGTGAAGATCTTGAATTCGTCGGCGCAGCGAATGTCGTATCCGTAGGAGGACGTGCCGTAGCTGACGATCTTGTGGCCGTCGACATGGCGGACCTGTCCTGGCTCATACGGGTCGATCATGCCGTGTTCCTGCGCCATGCGCCGGATCCACTTGTCGGATTTGATGCTCATCGTTTCGCGGGGTCGGAGATTGGCAATGACTGGGGCGGCTGCCCCGATTGCCCCGCGATTTTACGCGAATCGGCTCCTCCCAAACCGTCCGCATGCGCGTCGTGTCACGCGACGTGGCGCACGTCCGGTTCAGCCATGCCTTCGCTGCCGCGAAATGCGGACGCCTGTCCCACATACTGCTCCTGGACGCATTCGCGATAGGCCTGCTTGAGCATGCCCGGATCCTGCAGCAGTCTGTCCTTCCAGGGGCCGAGCCGTACCTGATACTGGATCAGTGCCCGCAAAATGCTCGCGTGCTCGGTCACGCCTACCGTGGTGCAGCCGATCAGCACATCGCGTCCGAATTCAAGCCGCATGTAGCGAAAGCTCTGAGCATCAGCCGCCTCCACCCATTGCCCGCCTCGCACACCCTGCCACTGGCCGAAAGAAGCCGATATAAGGCCCATGGTATCCAGCACGTCGATCTGACGCACACCGCGCTGAAAGGCATGCTTGCCGACCATGTTCAGCGCAGCACAATAAGCCTGGTCCGCAGCGTTCGGCTGAACCCCGGCGATCACGCTGCGCCCGAGTTCGGCATCGAAGGACTCGGCACAATCGCCTGCGGCATAGATGCCCGGCACATTCGTCTGCATCGACGCATCCACCACAACACCCTGCACGCAACGTATGCCGCTCCCCTTCAGGAATTCCACGTTTGGCCGCGTGCCGACCGCGTACACGACCAGGTCCACTTCCAGTTGCAATCCATTCGACAGCCGCGCCATACGCACACCAGGATCCTGCAGCATGCTGCTGCCGATGGCGAGGACGCGGGTATTGGTCATGATCTTCACGCCACGTCGCGCACACCACGCCTGAACCATCTCACCGGCATTTTTGCCCAGCATATTGGGCAGGATGCGATCCCGCTTTTCGATCAAGGTAAGGTCGACCCCGCGCGCCGCCAGGGCTTCCATCAGGATGCAGCCGATGAAGCCGCCACCGATGACAAGCACGCGTGCCTTGGGTCGCGCCAGCGCGATGATGGCGCGCACGTCTTCCAGGGTCCAGCATGCATGCACGCCCGGAAAATCGATCCCGGGAATCATTGGCACACGAGGCCGGGCACCACTGGCGATCAACAAGCGGTCGAATCCGATGGCGCTACCGTCCTCCATCTTCACAGTGTGGCTACGGCTGCTCACATGGGCCACGCGCCCATGCCAGAGCTGGATGCGATGGTCAGTGTAGTAATTCTCTTCCTTGCGCAACAACGTGCTGCTTTCGTTGGCCTCACCCGCCAGCACGTGTGGCAATGCGGCACGCGAATACGGGAGATGGGGCTCATCGCCGATCAGCACGATGTCATCGCCCGGGGCGTGCTTGCGTATCGTCTCCGCTGCGATCACGCCTGCGGCGCCATTTCCGATGATGACGTGTTTCATGCACGCCTCGCTGTCGTCACTGCGTCATGTGCGTTCTTGCATCCCACCGCCGGCATAAGCCCTCCCGAATCTGGTCACCGGGACAGAATAGGTCGGGGGAAACATGGCCAATTGAATAATGTCAAGACCGCCGGGGTGCGAATTCGCGCTGCAGCAAAGGGGGTGCAAAAGGTGCGCGCGCCAGTGGGTGACGAGCTCGAAATGCAGAGGATGGAATCGAACGGATATCAGACAGCACCGAGCCGCGAAAGCACTTGAGGCGGACTCAACAACAGGTCTGAAAAAAACAGCAGCGGACGCTACTGCATGAAGAAGGTGGTGGACAGTACTGGGATTGAACCAGTGACCCCCGCCGTGTGAAGGCGGTGCTCTACCCCTGAGCTAACTGTCCGAGGAGGTCGGCATTATGGCACAAATGCTTCGACGAATCAATTTGCCGGTGCGGCGGGTTCGGTGCGCCATATGCAACTGCCCTTCGCGTCCTTGTCGAGCTGGTTGAGCAGCGCTTCGTGTTCGGCGAGTTCGGAGTCGGTCGCCTGAAGCAGAATGATCTCGCCGACGGGCAATCCCTCGGCCACCTCGTTACCGGCCGGGCCGGCATCTGCGACCGCCAGGTCGATCGTCAAACTGTTCTGGCCGCGCGTCATTGCCAGATAGACCTCGGCCAGCAGTTCCGCATCGAGCAGCGCGCCGTGCAGCGCACGGTGCGCGTTCGATATGCCGTAACGGTCACAAAGGGCGTCAAGGGAATTGCGTTTGCCGGGATGCATTTCCTTCGCCTGCACCAGCGTGTCAGTAATCGAATCGACATGCTCGGCAAAGCGGGGCAGCCCGAGCCGGTCGAATTCGGCGTCGAGGAAGGCGAGGTCGAACGGCGCGTTGTGGATGATGATTTCCGCGCCGCGCACATAGTCGCGCAATTCGTCGGCTATCTCGGCGAATTTCGGTTTGTCGCTAAGGAATTCGGTGGTCAGCCCGTGCACCGCGAGCGCGCCCTCTTCCGAGTCGCGTTCGGGGTTGATGTAGGTATGGAAGTTGTTGCCGGTCAGGCGGCGATTGACGATTTCAACGCAGCCT
>DATBUE010000093.1:0-2245 GCA_036516375.1 Noviherbaspirillum sp.
CCTCGCGGGCAGCGGAAGAAGCCGAGGAAGCACCAAAGCGCTTTCCCGAAGAACCGCAGGAAAACCTGCTGTACTTCATCGAGAAGCACGCGCCGCTGCTGGAGCCCTGGCAGCGCGAGGTGGTGCGTATCGTGCGCAAGATTTCGCAGTACTTCTATCCGCAGCGCCAGACCCAGGTGATGAACGAAGGCTGGGCCACGTTCTGGCACTACACGATCCTGAACCAGTTGTATGACGAAGGCGTGGTGGGCGACGGCTTCATGATGGAATTCCTGCAGAGCCACACCAACGTGGTCTATCAGCCGCCGTACACCAGCCGGTATTTCAACGGCATCAATCCCTATGCGCTGGGCTTTGCGATGATGCGTGACATCCGGCGCATCTGCGAGAACCCCACCGAGGAAGACCGGCAGTGGTTCCCGGACATTGCCGGCAGCGACTGGAAGAAGACGCTGGACTTTGCGATGCGCAATTTCAAGGATGAAAGCTTCATCTCGCAATACCTGTCGCCAAAACTCATCCGCGACTTCCACCTGTTCGCCGTGCTGGACGACGACAAGAAGGACAAGCTGGAGATCTCCGCCATTCACGATGACGAGGGCTACCGCTACGTGCGCCAGCAACTGGCCGGGCAGTACAACCTCGGCAACCGCGAGCCGAACATCCAGGTATGGGCGGTCGATACGCGCGGCGACCGCGCGCTGACGCTGCGCCACATGCAGTACATGCGGCGTCCGCTGAACCAGCAGACTGGCGAGGTGTTAAAGCATGTGGCACGTCTGTGGGGCTTCGATGTCGTGCTGGAAACCGTGGACCCGGAGGGGAAGGTGCTCGCCTCGGAAGAGTGCAAGTGCGATCGCTCCGAGCCCCGCCGCACGCGTTCCTGAGCGCGATCTTTTTTAGCGCGGCTGCTGCCTGAAAGGGGGCGCTGCAGGATGAGGCCCTGATGGGCGCCCTGCACGTGGCAGTGGTCGCGCAATACTTTTTCCTTCTTTCCGATTCCTTGTAAATCCTGCAGTCCCCGCGTGCGCCACTGTCATTCTTCTGACTGCGCCGCCTCCTTCCTGCTGTACTCCTCGCCCCTTGGCATACCGCTTGCGTCCGCTGGTTGTCTTCGCGCAGTTCTTGCTGCGCACCTCCCAACGAACAAGACCAAGGAGAAATCATGTCCCAAGGAAAATTCATCCCCCGCGCTTTGAGCGCTGCCGCGCTCGCCATGCTGTTCGGTACCGTACCGGCGCATGCCCAGGAGCAAAAGGCGGAAACTTCCGGCAGTTCGACCGAGGCTTCCTCGCCGCAACAGGAAAGCAGCGGCGCGTCCGGCGCTTCGACCTCCTCGTCCAGTAGCGTCAGCAAGGGCGACCGCAAGATCATGAACGAGATAGCGCAGGCCAACCTGACCGAAATCGAGACCAGCAAGCTCGCGCTCGAGCGCAGCCAGGATCCGCAGGTCAAGCAGTTTGCCCAACGCATGATCGACGATCACACCAAGCTGCAAGACGAGCTCAAGCAACTGGCCGAGGCCAAGAATGTGCAGTTGCCTCAGGAGCCGTCGCGCCAGCAGCAGCGCATCGTCGAGCGCCTGAGCAAGGCCGAGGGCAAGAAGTTCGACGACGAATACCGCAAGCAGGTGGCGGAACGCGCGCATGAAGACACGCACAAGAAGCTGAAGCAGGCGCGCAAGGACGCCAAGGATCCGCAGCTGTCGGCGCTGGTGGCCTCTGCATTGCCGGTGGTCGAGCAGCACTTGAGCTCGGCCGAGAACATGCAAACCGGGACGCGTGCTTCCGGCTCGTCCGGTCAAAGCAGCGGCGCTTCGGGTTCGGACGCCGGCAGCAGCGGCGCGGACAAGGGGGCTACCGATGCGGTATCCGGCAGCGCGGCACCGGCAGGCGAGTCGGGCGCATCGATGTCCAGCGGCACCTCCGGCGCCAGTGATTCGGGAGCGAGCAGCAGCGGCGCGGAAAGCGTTTCCGGCACCGAAGGCAAGAGCAACGCCGTCAGCCCCGGCAAGCAGTGATGTGATGCCATGCACCGCGACGACCTCGTAGATGTGCTCAACGCCCTGATCGAAACCTGCAAGGACGGCACGCTGGGCTTTCGAGTGTGCTCGGAGGATGCCAGCGATCTGCAGTTGCGCACCTTCTTCGCAAACCGTGCGCAAGGCTGCACGGCCGCGGCCGCCGAACTGGAAGAACTGGTGCGCATGCAGGGCGCGCAACCCGCATCCGGCGGCGGTTGGGGC
>DATBUE010000094.1:0-2011 GCA_036516375.1 Noviherbaspirillum sp.
TTCGGCATCGACTTGTGCTTCGAGATGGGCGCTCTGCCAGTGCCCCGGATCTTGGAAAAGGGACCGGCCGTTGTCTTTTTGTTCCCGCTCAAAAATCCGCAAAGAAATTCGATGAACTTGTTGCGCTAACTCCCTAATTTACTTGCCAATTTTCATTGGTTTTCCTCGAGTGCAAGATATAATGCGCGCTTGCAAGATCAGGGGAGGGGACAGCCATGTCCAAGCGCGCGCTCGGGATACTCATATCGCTGCTGGCGTTCTTTGCTGCCATTCCGCACGGGAGTGCGGCCGAAGGCACCAAAGCGGGCCGCACGCAGTCGGCCACCAAGTCCGGCAGTGCCAAGAAGGCTACCGCTGCCAAGGCGCGCAAATCTTCCGTGCGCGCCAGCCGCAAAAAGGTATCCCGCCAAGCCAGCAAGCCCACACCTGCGCGCCAGGCACGTGCTGCAAGCAAGCGCCAGCAATTGGCCACCACCCCCCGCTCCCCGGTTCCGGTAGTCGCCCCGATCCTCACTGCCGGTGAACAGGCCGGCCTGCACCTGACTTCCGATCCCCTGTCCCTCAAATCCAGCGTCGCCTTCGTGCTCGACCAGAAAACGCACGAAGTCCTGTTCGAAAAGAACGCACAGGTTGCATTGCCGATCGCCTCGCTGACCAAGCTGATGACCGCGCTGATCGTGGTCGAGGCCGGCCAGGACCTGGATGAAGTGCTCGAAGTGAGCGCGGACGATATCGACCGCCTCAAGAACAGCAGCTCGCGCCTGCGCGTCGGAACCCAGATGACACGTAATGAAATGCTGCATCTGGCCTTGATGAGCTCGGAAAACCGCGCAGCGTCCGCATTGGGCCGGCACTACCCCGGCGGGCTGCGGGCCTTTGTTGCCGCTATGAATGCGCGCGCCAAGGCACTAGGGATGCGCGACACACGCTTTGTCGATTCGACCGGTTTGTCCAGCCAGAACGTCGCCAGCGCCCAGGATCTGGCCAAGCTGGCGCTGGCTGCTTATCGCTATCCGCTGATCCGCGAGTACTCGACCCACGAAAGCCACGCGGTGGATGCGGGTGGTTATCAGCTCCAGTACATGAATTCCAATCGTCTCGTGCGCAGCCCCGATTGGGAGATAGGACTCCAGAAGACCGGCTATATCTCGGAAGCAGGACGCTGCCTGGTCATGCAGGCGCGGGTTGACGGACGTCCTGTCGTGATGGTTTTCCTGGATTCGCGCGGTAAGGAATCCCGCCTGGGCGATGCCGCCCGCGTGCGCAAGTGGCTGGAAATGCCGCAGCGGCAAACCATGAACGTATCGGCACAGCGCAGCTGAACCGTCGCGTTACCTGCCAATCTGTTTCCTTTTGCACCGGTACCTGCGGGAAGAAAACGCCTCCAGCGTGCTGTGTTACATTGCCCGGCTCTCTCCGCCTGGATCTCCGTACAGCCCTTCGCTGTGTGTCTTTGCATCTTGTTTCCGCCGCGACTCGTTCATATGAGCAATATCAGGCGCACGCAATTTTTTTCATGAGATAGTCTTTCCGTGTTTACGCCCAAAGTCCTCCTTGTCAACGACGACGGTGCCAGCCTGCTTGCGCTGGCGAGTTTGCTCGCGCAGCAGGAACAGGGCTACGAGGTGGTGACCGCCCGTTCCGGCGAAGAAGCCCTGCGCCACGTGCTCAAGCACGATTTTGCAGTCATTCTGCTCGACGTCAGCATGCCGGGCATGGACGGTTTCGAGACGGCGGAAGCGATCCATTCGCATCCGCGCTCGGCGGCAGTGCCGATCATCTTCGTCACTGCGCATTACTCCGACGAAATGCACCGCCTGAAAGCCTATCAGCGCGGTGCGGTCGACTATCTGTTTACCCCGATCATTCCGCAGATCCTGCAGACCAAGGTTGCGGTATTCGTCGAACTGGCCAAGAAGAACCTGCAGTTGCAGCACCAGAAGCTGGAACTGGAAAAACTCAACCAGGAATTGCAGGAACAGCGGCGCCAGGACTTGGAACATTTGAACGA
>DATBUE010000095.1:0-1617 GCA_036516375.1 Noviherbaspirillum sp.
CCTCGCCCACCGCCTCACTGCGCCAAGCGGTGCGGCCATCCCTGCCGTTCATGCCGAATTCGGCCCGGCTTTCCTTACGGCGGACAGTGCACTGGATCGCGCCAAAATGCGCGAGCACGTGTTCACCGAGCCGGCAGCACGAAAACGCCTGGAAGCGATTTTGCATCCACTGATTCGGATCGAGTGCGAGCGCGCCGCACGGGAAACGGAGGGCGTCTATCTGATGTTCGTAGTGCCGCTACTCGTCGAGTCGGGCGGCTGGCGCGAACGGGTGGACCGCGTGCTGGTAGTCGATATTCCCGAAGCAGAGCAGGTACGCCGCGTCGTGCAGCGCAGCGGCCTGCAAGAGGCCCAAGTACAAGCCATCATGGAAGCGCAAGCCAGCCGTAGCCAAAGACTGGAATCCGCCGACGATCTCATCGACAACAGCGGATCGCCACAGTCGCTCGACGATCAAGTCGCTACGCTGCACGCACGTTACCTCGCCCTCGCCAGGTCCAATACTCGTCAGTGAAACATGCGGTTTCCGCGTTTGTAATTTTTCACTGCATGGGTCAGAATCACGAACTTCACACCGGCTGAGGCATCGTCGCAAAGGGACCGCCATTTTGATCACCTACGAATACCCTTTCAACGAGCGTATTCGCACACTGCTGCGGCTGGAGGACCTGTACGAGAAGTTCGTCTACTTCCTGCATCAGGAGCATCCTCAGCAACACCATGTCGCACTGTCGACGATCTTCGAAATGCTCGAGGTTGCCGGCCGAGCCGATCTCAAGTCCGATCTGGTGCAGGAACTCGAACGCCAGAAACACACCCTCGTTAGCTTCCGCAGCAATCCCAACGTGCTCCCGGAACGCCTCGATGCGGTCTTGACCGAGATCGACCGTTGCAGTGCCGCGCTAGTGAATGCGCAAGGCAAGACCGGGCAGAATGTGCGTGATAACGAATGGCTGATGAGCATCCGCGGACGCACAATCATTCCCGGCGGCGCATGCGAATTCGACTTGCCTTCTTACTATGCATGGCAGCACCATACGGCGCAGCGCCGCTTCGCCGACATTTCCAACTGGTTCGCTCCGCTCGCACCGCTGTTTGACGCGATCAACATCGTATTGCGCCTGCTGCGCGAATCCGGTCGGACCAGCAAGCTGGTAGCGCAGGGCGGTAACTACCAGCAAATGTTGCAAGGCAAGGTCTACCAAATGCTGCGCCTGACCGTCGACGAGAACCACGGCGCGATTCCGGAGATCTCAGCTAACAAGTACATGCTGTGGGTGCGCTTCACGTCCCAAGACGGTGATATGAAGCCCAAGGCTTTCGAGGGAGAAGTCCCGTTCGAACTCACCCTCTGCAATTTCTGATCAATTTAGTTATTTCGCAATGGCCACAGTAGTTGATTGCCCGACCTGCGGCACCAAGGTCGAATGGACCGAAGCTAACAAGTACCGGCCTTTCTGCTCCGAGCGCTGCAAGCAGATCGACTTAGGCGCTTGGGCCGAAGGAAAGTACGCCATTCCGGCTGTCGAGCCGCCGCGCGAAGAGGACGAGAAGTCGTAGGTCCTTCGGGGTCGGGCCTCGCATGGTCGCACCTTCCGGTGTTGGCCTGCCTGCGCA
>DATBUE010000096.1:0-16822 GCA_036516375.1 Noviherbaspirillum sp.
AGTGAAGACGGTGTTGAATCCGGCTGCAGCCTGGCCGTTCCCGACCGGTACGCGTCCGTAAGCGAAGTCAGCTTGGAAGCCTGAATCAGTTTCGGGCACAATGCCCGCTGCGTGGCTTACGCCCGCAGCGGGCATTTCTCATTGGGAGACGACTACGTGCTGAGCAGCATAATTACACTGATTATCGACACCATCGCCGTCATCCTTGGCGGTGCATTGCTGCTTCGGTTCTGGACCCAGGTCGTACGGGTGCGTCCTCCGAACCAGCTCGGGCATTTCATTTACAAGCTCACCGACTGGTTGGTGCTTCCGCTACGGCGCCTGTTGCCAGGGGCGGGGGGCTATGACTGGGCCAGCTTCATTGGTGCAGTGCTGGTCATTGTGATTGTCACTGCTATCAAGCTAGCCTTGTTTGGCGGACTGAATATGCAATTCCTGGTGCTCGCCAGCCTGCTTCGTCTGTGTGAATGGGTAGTCTATGGATTCATCGCACTGCTGATCATCGAAGCCGTATTCAGTTGGGTCAATCCGCACGCTCCGCTGGCCCCGTTCGTACGTGCACTGAACGAACCCTTGTTGCGGCCTATCCGTCGCGTGGTTCCGCTGCTGGGGGGTATCGACTTGTCGCCGCTGGTTGCGTTGATCGGATTGCGCATTGCCTTGATGATCGCAACTGCAATGATCCAGCGTCTGGCTTGAGCACGCGCAACGGGCGCTGCCGGATCATGGTGCAGGTGACGCCGAATGCGCGCCGCAGCGAGGTCACAGGCTTGGTAGAGAACATGGTGCGTATCCGCCTGCAGGCGCCGCCGGTCGATGGAAAAGCCAATGATGCCTTGTTACGCTTTTTGGCTGATCAACTCCATCTACCCAAGCGCGCGCTCACTCTTGTGAACGGCCACACCTCGCGCTGCAAGGTCGTGGAAATCGAGGCGGGCGAGCGCAGTAGCGCCGAACTCATGCAGATCTTGCTGGCGACTGCGTCCCAGAAACCCAGCGCTGGCGAGACGACCTGAGCCGGGGTGGCACTTATCCCGGCTGCGCATGCTTACAGACGATACCCAAAGGCGCGCTCGAAGCGCTCGTCGATTTCGGCGCGGCTGAGCGCATGGTTCTGTCCACCCTGGCTTCCAATCTTGATCGAGCCCATCAGGCTGGCCAGTCGTCCCGTCGTTTCCCAATCCATGCCCTTGGTCAGGCCGTACAGCAATCCGGCGCGGAAGGCATCGCCGCAACCCGTGGGGTCGACGATGCAGGTGGCGGGAACACAGGGGATGTCGACGCGGCGCTCGTGCAGGTAAATCTGCGCGCCAAGTTCGCCGCGCGTGACGACCAGTGCCTGGACACGCTGGGCAATCTGTTCAAGCGTCAGCCCGGTGCGTTCGGTCAGCAGTTCCGCTTCGTAATCATTGACCGCGACATAGCTTGCCAACTCGACGAGATGGGTGAGTTCGGTGCCATTGAACATCGGCAAGCCCTGGCCCGGATCGAAGATGAACGGGATGCCGAGCTCGGCGCAGTCGCGCGCATGCTGCAGCATGCCGTCGCGTCCGTCGGGAGCCACGATCGCCAGCGCGACCTTGCCGGCCTCGGCCACACGGTTCTGGTGCGAGAAGGTCATCGCGCCCGGATGAAAAGCCGTGATCTGGTTGCCGCCTGCATCAGTGGTGATGAAAGCCTGCGCGGTGTACGCATTCTCGATGGTGCGTATGCAGCGTCGCTCGATGCGTTGTTCTTCGAGTCGCGCCAGATAGGGCGCGCCATCGGTGCCGATGGTGGCCATGATCAGCGGCTCGCCCTCGAGCAGCTTCAGGTTGTAGGCAATGTTCCCTGCGCAGCCGCCGTATTCACGCCGGATCTCCGGCACGAGAAAGGCGACATTGATCTTGTGAAGCTGGTCGGCGAGCAGCGCTTCGGAAAAGCGCCCCTGGAACAGCATGATGGTATCGAAGGCGAGTGAACCGCAGATCAGTGTAGTCATTGCAGGGGGGGCAGGAAAAAATTAAGGATGGAACAGGTAGACGCGGTAGCCGGACGGCTTGACGCCGGTCAGCTCGAAGTACAGGCGCACGGCCTGTTCGCTTTGCGCGGGGAATCCAAGCCGCGGATTGATGGTCTTGGGCAGATAGTCGGCCGGCGTGAAGACGCGGCGCAGCACGCTGTTTTCGCTGTTGTCGTTCAGGCTCAGCTCAAGGTGGGGCCAGGTCTGGGCGACGACGTCATGATTGCGCAGCAGCAGCGTCAGTACCAACGTATTGCTTCCTGCCGCCAGTGTCTGCAGCTCGCTTGATTCGAGCGATATCGCTTCAATACGCGAGGGCAGCCCGACCTGGCAATCCAGGTAAGCACACGCTTCCAGCAGCAGCGGCTTGGTTTGGGGCAGGCGTGCGGCCAACTGATCGCGCCACACATAGGCGGCCTGGGCGAGCAGGACGATCAACAGAAGCACGGACCCGGCAATCATCAGGCGGCGCAGGATGTGTGCCCGACGCTGGCGGCGTCTGCCCTGCTGCAGGAAGGTGGGCTCATCGGTGGCGTCATCTTCTTCCTCCCCGACTTCGTCTGTTTCGGCGTCCGCTTCCGCTTGGGGTCGGCGTGCTGCTCCCCGCAGCGGCTTGCGTTCCAGCTCGGCCATGACGGCGTCCAGCGGATCGGGCTGGGAAAGGGGGGCTGCAGCTGCTTGCAAGCCTTCTTCGTTGTGTTCGCTCAGGTCGAGCAGCGTCATGCGCTGCAAGGGGTCGGGCACGGTCTCCGTCTGGCCAGATGTACTCCGGTCCGCCTCATTGGCTTCTTCCGGCTCGTCTCCGGCGCCGGACTCCTCAGGTCGATCGAATGGCGCTTCTTCGCTGCCAGGTTCCGGGGTAATCGCTTCGGTCTGTGCTGTCTCGGAAGGTGGGGCGGGCGGCGCTTTCTCGTTTTCGGATACGGGCGCCGCTTCCTCCTGCGTGCGACTTGCGGACGCGTACGGCTGAACGTCTTCGGAGACGGATGAGGAGGAAAATGTGGACGAAGAAACGGGGACGGAAGGAGCCTGCGGAGCCACTGTCCTCGTTTCGACTGAAGGCCGCGGCAAGGACACGCCTGCCTCCGCAGGCAGCAGATTCTCGATGCCGTTGAAGATCTGCTTGCAGGCACCGCAACGCACCAGGCCTGCGCGCAACTTCAACTGGTCATGGGCGACCTTGAATGTGGTGCGGCAATGCGGGCATTGGGTCGCAAGTGCCATCGGCGCTGCCTAGCGTGCCTGTCCTGCCAGCGCCACCCACCCCTCGTGTTCGGCATGGACGGAAAGGTCGATGAAGGGGGCGTAGGCGGCAATCACTTCATCCGCCTGGCGTGCGAGCACGCCGGACAGCACGAGCGAGCCCTTGCTTTCGACGCGGGCGCACAGCATAGGCGCCATCAGCTTCAGCGGATTGGAGAGAATGTTTGCCACCACAATGTCGAAGCGGCGCGCTCCCTGGGCAGTGACAAAGGCTTCCGGCAGGTAGTAATCGATGGCGCATTGATTGCGCTCGCTGTTTGCGCGGGCCGCTTCCAGTGCTTGCGGGTCGATGTCGACGCCGATCACCGGCGCCGCTCCGATCTTCGCTGCCAGCATGGCGAGGATGCCGGATCCGCAACCGTAATCCAGCACCGATTGCCCCGCTTTCGCGTGCTGCTCCAGCCACTCCATGCACAGGCGGGTGGTAGGGTGGCTGCCGGTGCCGAAGGCCAGACCCGGATCGAGTTCGAGGATCAGGCCGGCCGGATCGGGCGCTTCATGCCAGCTCGGCACGACCCAGATGCGCTGGCCGATGTGAATCGGCTCGAATTGCGACTGCGTCAGTCGTACCCAATCCTGGTCTGCCACCGGGCGTAGCGAAAATGCAGGTGCTGTCAGTTCGCAGGCGGCCGCCGCTGCGGCAACGAGCGCCGCGTGGTCGGCCGTCTGGTCGGTCAGCGCCACCACGCGACTGCGCTCCCACGCAGCCTCGACCGGTTCCATGCCGGGTTCGCCGAATAGCGGGCGTTCAGCCTCGGTGCCTTCATCGGCGTCTTCCACCGATACCGACAGCGCGCCGGCGTCCATCAAGGCATCGGACATACGTTCGGCATGCTCGCGCGCGACTTCGATCAGGATTTCAGTCCAGCTCATCGCGTCAGCCTACTTTCCCGCCTTGGCATTCTTCGGCAGGTCCGGCTTGTCGGCCAGTTTCTGCTCGAGGTAATGGATGTTGGTCCCGCCTTCCAGGAAACGGGCGTCGACCATCAGTTCGCGATGCAGCGGGATATTGGTCTGGATGCCTTCGACCACCATTTCCGACAGCGCGATCTGCATGCGGCGGATTGCCTGCTCGCGCGTGGCGCCGTAGGCGATGACCTTGCCAACCATGGAATCATAGGTGGGTGGCACGAAGTAACCGGCATAGGCATGCGAATCGACCCGGATGCCGGGGCCGCCCGGGGCATGCCAGGAGGCGATGCGTCCCGGCGAGGGTGTGAACTTGAATGGGTCTTCGGCATTGATGCGGCATTCGATTGCGTGGCCGATCAGTTCGATGTCGCGCTGGCGATAGCGCAGCTTTTCGCCGGCAGCTACGCGGATCTGTTCCTGCACCAGGTCGACGCCGGTGATCATTTCCGTGACCGGGTGCTCGACCTGGATACGGGTGTTCATTTCGATGAAATAGAACTCGCCGTTCTCGTACAGGAACTCGAAGGTGCCCGCGCCGCGATAACCGATCTTGCGGCAGGCTTCCGCGCAACGGTCGCCGATGCGCTCGATCAGCTTGCGCGGAATGCCGGGCGCCGGCGCTTCCTCGATTACCTTCTGATGACGACGCTGCATCGAGCAGTCGCGCTCGCCCAGCCAGATCGCATTCTTGAATTCGTCGGCCAGCACCTGGATTTCCACGTGGCGCGGATTCTCCAGGTACTTCTCCATATAGACCTCCGGATTACCGAAAGCGACGCCTGCTTCGCTCTTGGTCATCGTCACCGCGTTCAGCAGCGCCGCCTCGGTGTGAACCACGCGCATGCCGCGTCCGCCGCCGCCGCCGGCGGCCTTGATGATCACCGGGTAGCCGACCTTGCGCGCGATGCGGATGATTTCTTTCGGATCGTCCGGCAGCGCACCATCCGAGCCGGGCACGCAGGGCACGCCGGCCTTGATCATCGCGTGCTTGGCCGAGACCTTGTCACCCATCATGCGGATCGAGTCGGGGCGCGGGCCGATGAACACGAAGCCGGACTGTTCCACGCGCTCGGCGAAGTCGGCATTCTCGGACAGGAAGCCGTAGCCGGGGTGGATCGCCTCCGCATCGGTGACCTCGGCGGCGCTGATGATCGCCGGCATGTTCAGATAGCTTTGCGCTGACGGCGCCGGACCGATGCAGACCGATTCGTCGGCCAGCTTCACATACTTGGCTTCGCGATCGGCTTCCGAATGGACGACCACGGTCTTGATGCCCATTTCCCGGCAGGCGCGCTGGATACGCAGCGCAATCTCGCCGCGATTGGCAATGAGGATTTTTTCAAACATGGATAGCCTTTGCGGCGAAATAGCTGATTCCTGTGGCAGCCCGAGGAGGGAACCGGACTGCAGCGCCGCGAGGGGCGCAGAGGAGTTTCACAAACATGGCAGGAAACCGGAGAGCAGGAAGGAGAGGGCGCGATCACCCTCACAAATCCCGCTTAAGCGATGACGAACAGCGGCTGGCCGAATTCCACCGGCTGGCCGTTCTCCACGAGGATTTCCTTGATCACGCCAGTGGCGTCGGCATCGATTTCATTGAGCAGTTTCATCGCTTCGATGATGCACAGCGTATCGCCTTCCTTCACGCTTGCGCCGACTTCGACGAAAGGCGGCTTGCCAGGACCCGATGCACGGTAGAAGGTGCCCACCATCGGGGATTTGACGATGTGTCCCTTCGGTACCTCCGGGGCGGCGACCGGTGCCGCGACAGGGGCACCGGCCGGAGCGGGCGCTGGCACCGAGACCGAGTGGGTGGGTTGGGAAGAAGGCATCATCACCAGCTGGTTTTGTGGTGCGGCCGGCGATTTGACGATGCGGACCTTGCTTTCGCCTTCGGTGACCTCCAGTTCGGCAATGTCGGACTCGGCGACGAGGTCAATCAGCGTTTTGAGCTTTCTTAGATCCATGAGAACCCCTTGATTATGTTGTTAAGGGCGCAAACTAGCCGGCCGATTATATGCCGCTCCAAGCCGCTTATGGGGCGTTGGCGCCTTGATCGTGAAAGTTAGAGATTTTTAAGTGCGTGATCGATTGCCGCAGCGTAACCATGTACGCCGAAACCGCAGATCACACCTGCCGCGAGCGCCGACAGGAAGGAGTGGTGACGGAAGCTTTCGCGTTGGTGAATGTTGGAGATATGAACTTCAACGAAGGGAATCGCCACGCCTGCCAGCGCGTCGCGTAACGCAACGCTGGTGTGCGTCAGCCCCCCTGGATTAATGACAATGGCGTCCACGCCGTCCTGGGGAGCAGCGTGGATGCGGTCGATCAGGGCGCCTTCATGATTGCTTTGAAAGCAATCCAGCACGGCGCCAGCATTGCTTGCCTGCTCACGCGCGGCCTGCTCGATCTGGGCCAGCGTAGTCGCTCCATACACTTCCGGTTCGCGACTGCCCAGCAGGTTCAGATTCGGTCCGTTGAGCAGAAGGAGGTGTTTTGCCATGAAATTGCGACTGCGTTTCCCGAGGATGGCGAATTTTGCCGTCAACTCATGCTGATTGGCAAGGATAATGCGTCGCCTGAAAAACGCACGCTCGATCTATAACTCGCCTAAGTCCCGGCGCAACTCGTCCATCTTCAGGCGCCCCAGATAGGTCTTGCGAACCGCGCCGGAGGCATCGATCAGGACTGTAAACGGCAGGCCTCCAGCATTGTTTCCGAAGCGGCGCGTCAATTCCGTGGCGTTCGCCCCCGCGACAAACAAGGGGAAGTCGATCGCATGCTTTTCGGCGAAGCGGACGATGTTGTCGGCCGTGTCGATACCGATGCCAAGCACGCGCGCTCCGACCGGAGCAAGCTCTCTGTTCAGTTGCGCCAGTTCGGGCATCTCTTCCACGCAGGGGGCGCACCAGGTAGCCCAGAAATTGACGACCAGAGGTTTGTTCTTCCACTGCGTCAATGGCTGCATCTTTCCTTGTGGATCAGGCAAGACCTGGGCAAACAGGATGTCGACCGCCTTTGCGTCTGCCGGTTCAGGTGTGGTCATGCGATGGCCGACCGCTGCCCCCAAGACCGCGAAGGCGATTGCGATCAGGCTAAAGAGAATGGTCTTCAGTTTCATTCCTGAGGCCCCCCGAGCAGTTCGCGCAGGCCCGCAGTGTCGATGCGCACAGGTTTGGCATCGTCGGTTTGACGCGGCATGTGGCGCAACGCATCCCGAGGGTAGAGGGCGAGATGCACGCCTTCCTGATGCCACATGAAGCTCAGCGTTTCTTCCGGCGCGGTCGCGCCGCTACTGCGGCCGGGCTCGCTGACTTCGAAATCGACATTCTTGTTTAGCAGGAAGATTTCAACATCCTTGGCACTTTCGACGAACAGTTGCAGGTAAATGTCGCTGTGTGTGCCCGCAGTACCGTTGAGGACGGCACCCGTGAGGAAGGGGGAGAAGGATGCGAGGTCATCCATCAGGCGCAACGCGAGTTGACGCAATTGCAAGAGGCGCGCGGGTTGCGTATCGCCAAAGAAAATCTCGTTGTAGGCGCGTACCTCGTCCTCGATCTGGGCATTGTCAGGCATGACTTCGCCGCGTACGCGGTTGTTACCGAGAATCTGGCGCGCGGCCTTCTTTTTCGCGGTGCCGTAATCGGCCCCGTCTTCGGCGATCATGCGTGCGGCTGCAGCGGCAATCTCGGCCCTGAGCTGTTCAATATTTGAAGTGATCATCATCGTGCGGATGATACCGCGCCCCGCCGCGGCTCACCGGCTGCCTCGGGTAGAATCCCCGGTTTGTCATGGTGGCCGGCTGCATGCGCCTCTTGCCGGCGCGGCCCACCGCCTGTTCCGCCGCCGCTACCCCTTTTCTACATTCCCATGCATATACATATCCTCGGCATCTGCGGCACCTTCATGGGTGGGCTCGCAGTGCTGGCCAAGGAAGCCGGTCACCGCGTCACCGGCTGCGATGCCAATGTCTACCCGCCGATGAGTACGCAGTTGCAAGCGCAAGGCATCGAGCTGATCGAAGGCTTCGGGCCCGAGCAGATCAAGCTGCAGCCGGATCTGTTTGTGGTCGGCAACGTGGTTTCGCGCGGCAATCCCTTGATGGAGGAAATCCTCAATCGCGGCTTGCGCTATACCTCGGGGCCGCAATGGATAGGCGAACACATCCTGCAAGACAGATGGGTGCTGGCCGTGGCGGGCACGCATGGCAAGACCACTACCGCTTCCATGCTCGCCTGGATCCTGGAGCACGCTGGTTACCATCCCGGCTTCCTGATCGGTGGGGTGCCGATGAACTTCGGTATCTCCGCGCGGCTGTCGGCACCGGGACGTGAGTCCGATTTCTTCGTGATCGAAGCCGACGAGTACGACACGGCCTTCTTCGACAAGCGCAGCAAGTTCGTGCATTACCGTGCGAAGACCGCAATCCTGAACAATCTCGAATACGACCACGCCGATATCTTTGCCGATCTCGGCGCAATCGAAACCCAGTTTCATCACCTGGTGCGCACCGTGCCCGGAGTCGGTCGCCTGGTCGTCAACGGACGCGAAGAGTCGTTGCGGCGGGTGGTGGCGCGCGGTTGCTGGAGCGAATGCGAGTGGTTCGGCACGCCGGAGGGGTGGTCGCTGCACACCCACGACGACGGCCGCTTCGATCTGAGCTTCAACGGGGAAGTGCAGGGCACTCTGGACTGGGAGCTGAGCGGCGAACACAACCGGATGAATGCGCTGGCTGCAGTCGCTGCGGCGCGCCATGTCGGCGTGGCGCCGGCGCTGGCGATCGAAGCACTTGCGCGCTTCGAAAGCGTCAAGCGGCGCATGGAAGTGCGCGGCGTGGTCAAGGGCGTGACGGTCTACGATGACTTCGCCCATCACCCGACCGCGGTGGCCACCACGGTCGGCGGATTGCGGCGCAAGGTCGGCAGCGCCCGCATCCTCGCGGTGCTGGAACCGCGTTCGAACACGATGAAACTGGGCACGATGAAAGACGCCTTGCCCGCCAGCCTGGCCGAGGCCGATCGCGTGTTCGGCTACGGCGCCAAGACCGGCAAGGAAGCGCTGGGATGGGATCTGGGGGCCGCGCTTGCGCCGCTGGGCGACAAGGCAGCCGCCTTCGACGATCTGGATGCGCTGGTGCGCGCCATTGTCGCTGCCGCGCAGCCGGGCGACCATGTGCTGGTCATGAGTAACGGCGGCTTTGGCGGCGTGCACCAGAAGATCCTGGACGCGCTCGCATGATTGTTTACTTGCATGGCTTTCGTTCCTCGCCGCAGTCCTTCAAGGCACGTTTGCTGGTGCAGCGCATGGCGCAACTCGGGCGCGCCGATCAACTGCTGTGTCCACAATTGCCGGCCTCGCCGCGCGCGGCGGTCGAACTGGTCCAAGGCCTGATTGCAAGCTGCGCGCCCGAAGCATTGAGCCTGATCGGCTCCTCGCTGGGCGGCTGTTACGCCACCTGGCTCGCCGAACAAACCGGATGCCGCGCTGTGCTGCTGAATCCGGCCGTGCACGCTGCGCGCGATCTCGCCACTCAGGTCGGAACTACCACTGCCTATCACTCGAACGAAGTGTTCGAGTTCAAGCAAGCGTACGTGGATGAGTTGAAGCTGCTCCAGATCGACCGCATCACGAAACCCGAGCGCTATCTGTTGCTGGCCGCGACCGGCGACGAGGTACTGGATTGGCGCGAGATGGTCGCGCATTACCCCGGTGCCCGGCATTGCATCATTCAGGGCAGCGACCACGGCATTTCCGATTTTGCAGACTATCTGGATCAGGTGCTGGCGTTCTGCGGCATTCCTGCCGGAGAAGCTGCATGAGCTTGGCGCGGGCGCGCTGGTGCACGCACGTCAACCATGTCGCTGCGCCGCCGGATTTGCGCGGTTGGCTGATCGACCGCCGTTCGCTGACTGCGAAGCTGGTGGCGGCCAGCGAACGCTTCCGTGTACGCCGCTTGCAACAAAGTCCCGCAGTTTGCCTCGGCGACGAGTACGCGGTGGTGGCGCTGCCCCGCCCGCAGCGTGTGCATCAGCGCGAAGTGCTGCTCGAATGCGACGGTCGAGCAGTGGTGTATGCCCACACGATCCTGCCGCTCCATGCGAACGCGTACGACTGGCCTTTTTTCGCCACCCTCGGCGAGCGTTCGCTCGGCACCACGCTGTTCGGCGACCCGCGGGTCGTGCGCGGAGGCATGCAGTACGCGCGCCTGTCGTCGCGTCATCCCTTGGTGCGCCGCGCCGTTGCTGCCGGATGCGTCCTGCCGCAAGTGAGCTATGCACGGCGTTGCCTGTACAGGCGCCGGCAAGGCTTGTTGCTGGTTACCGAATTGTTCCTGCCTGCGGTGCTTGAGCTGCGCCCCGGCCCCCAGAAAGAAAGCACGCAATGAATTTGTTTTTCGAAGAATCCGGCGACTTCAAGGCCGGGACGGTACTGTCGCAGCAAGGCGAGGCTTACCAGGTCGAGCTACCCAGCGGCAAGCGCAGCAAGGTGAAGGCGCGCGACGTACTGCTGCAATTCAGCGCGCCCGAACCCGCGCAATTGCTGGCCGATGCCCAGGCGCTGGCGGCGGACATCGATCTCGATTTCATCTGGGAAGTGGCGGGCGAAGAGGAATTCGGTTTTGCCGAACTTGGCGCCGAGTACTTCGGCCACGCGCCGCAACCGCATGAAGCGGCCGGCTTGCTGCTGCGCCTGCATCACGCGCCCATCTATTTCTATAAAAAGGGCAAGGGGCGCTACAAGGCGGCACCGGAGGCATCCCTGAAGGCGGCACTAGCCGGAATCGAAAAAAAGAAACAGCAGGCGGCGGTGCAGGCGCAGTACGTGGAAGAACTCAAGGCGCAGCGCCTGCCGGAGGCAATGAAGCCGCTGGTGCGTCAGCTGCTGTTCAAGCCGGACAAGAACAGCATCGAATACAAGGCGATGGAACAGGCGTGTGCCGAGTTGCAGACCAGTCCCCAGCGTCTGATGCTAGCCGTGGGTGGCTTGGCTTCGGCCAAGGATTTGCATCTCGGGCGTTTCCTGTACGAGTTCTTCCCGAAGGGAACCGGCTTTGCCCCGGTTGCGCTACCCACGCTGCCGGAGCTGCCGCTCGCCGATGTGCAAGCGTTCTCGATCGACGATGTGACGACCACCGAGATCGATGATGCAATGTCCGTCGCGCGCCTGGACGCCGGACAGGTCAGGGTCGGCATTCATATTGCCGCGCCCGGCCTCGCCATCCGGCGCGACGATGCGCTGGATATCATCGCGCGCCAGCGCATGTCCACCGTGTACATGCCCGGCGACAAAATCACTATGCTGCCCGACGAATTGGTCGAGCAATTCACGCTGGGCGAGGGCAGCGCCCGTCCGGCGTTGTCGCTGTACGCGGTGCTCGACACGGCGACCTGGACCGTCGTTTCCACGGAAACGCGCGCGGAGCGGGTACCGATCGCAACCAACCTGCGTCACAACGAACTCGATGACTTGGTCACCGAAGCAAGCCTGGCCGTCGGCGACGGCGATTACCCTCACAAGGAAGACATCGGCCTGCTGTGGCAATGGGCTCAGGCACTGGAGCAGGCGCGCATGGAAAAGCGCGCCGCCTTTGGCTTGAAGCCGGAGCAGACCAACCGCGTCGATTTCAACTTCTACGTGGAAGACGACGTGGTCAGCATCGTGCGCCGCAAGCGCGGCGCCCCGCTCGACAAGATCGTTGCCGAGTTGGCGATCTTCGCTAACAGTACCTGGGGCAAGCTGTTGCATGACCACGGCGTGCCCGGCATCTATCGCAGTCAAGTCGTGGGCGCCTGGCCGCAACGCATGCAGGTGCGCATGGTCACGCACGCGGCACCGCACCAAGGCCTGGGCGTGGACCAGTACGCATGGAGCACTTCGCCGCTGCGGCGCTACACCGATCTTGTAAACCAGTGGCAGATCCTGGCTTGTGTGGAACACGGGGTGACGGCGCCCTTGGCCGCGCCGTTCAAACCCAAGGATGCGGACCTGTTTGCCATCGTGTCGGCCTTCGATGCCGCCTATTCCGCCTACGCCGACTTCCAGTCCAACATGGAGCGTTACTGGTGCCTGCGCTGGCTGGACCAGGAGCAGAAGCGCCATGTCGACGCGGTGGTGCTCAAGGACGAGATCACGCGTCTGGTCGACGTTCCCCTGATCGTGCGCCTGCCCGGCATGCCGCAAACACCACGCGGCACCCAGGTACGGTTGGAGCTGATTCGCTGGGATGAAGTCGAACTTGGCCTGGAAGCCAGGTTGGTCGAGGTCAGCGCCGTGCAGCAGGAAGAGGCGCCCGGCAGCACCCTTGAAAGTCCGACAGCGGACAGCGAGTCGGACGCGGAATCGGTAGACGAGTGACAAGGCGTGCTGGCGCGCTGCGTTTTTTTGCGTGCCATAAGCGCCATTTTTCCGGGTTCGCACAGGGCTTTGACGTAAAATTCGCTGCCCTCCAACCGTAGCCAGTTCGCGTGAAGCTTTTACTCGAAAACCGCCTGCTGAGCGCCGCCTTTGCGCTGTCACTGCTGGCGCACGGCGCCTTGCTTGCAGTGCGTTTCACGGCGCCGGATGCATTCAAGTTCAAGCCTGCCGATCCAGGGCTCGAAGTCATCCTCGTCAACGCCAAGCATGATCGCGCCCCGTTCAAGGCCGATGCGCTGGCCCAGGCCGACCTCGACGGCGGCGGCAGCGCCGACGCCGGACGCGCGAAGTCGCCGCTGCCCGACATGCGCAAGAGCCAGGATGGCGACAGCGTCAAGGCGATGCAGCGCCGCATCCAGGAACTGGAACAGCAGCAGCGCATGTTGGCGCAGCTCAGCAAGCAGATGCAGAGCCAGATTCACGCCGCTCCCGAGCAGCGCTCCGCCAACACTACCCGGGCCTGGCCCAGCGGTGCCGATGCGGAAGACAGTGCGCGCGAGATCGCGCGGCAAGCCGCGGAAATCGCGCGCCGTATCGAGGACGAAAACAAGCGCCCAAAGAAAACCCATATTTCTCCGAGTACGCGCAAGGCCGGCTATGCGCTGTACTACAACGCGGTGCGTGAGCGCATCGAGAAGTTCGGCACGCTGAACTTTCCCCAGCACGAAGGCAAGAAGCTGTACGGTGAGCTAACCCTGTCGATCTCGATCTTTCAGGACGGCCGCATCTATGTGCAGGATCCGAACCAGGGCATCACCATCGATCGTTCTTCCGGTAATCGCCATCTTGACGAAGCTGCCCGCCGCATCGTGCGTCGCGCCGCGCCCTTCGGCGTCTTCCCCCAGAACATGCGCAGTAGCGGCAAGGATGACGTGTGGGTCGTAACCACACGCTTCAAGTTCACGCGCGAGCACGGTGTGGAGACGGATCTGCGAGGTGTGCCGGGATGAGTCTCGACCGTTACGCCGTCATCGGCAATCCCATCGCGCACAGCAAATCGCCCGACATTCACGCTGCCTTCGCTGCGCAAACCGGCCAGAATTTGTGTTACGAGCGTGTGCTGGCACCGCTGGACGGCTTCTCCGCCACCGTCGCCGCGCTAATGCAAGCTGGCTTCAAGGGCGCGAATGTCACCGTGCCATTCAAACTGGAGGCGTTTGCATTGGCGCACCATCTCACTCCGCGTGCGCGGGCGGCCGGCGCTGTCAATACGCTCATCTTTGATGGCGCGACCATCACTGGCGACAACACCGATGGAGTCGGGCTCGTGACCGACATCGTGGGCAATGCAGCCGTCCCGCTGCACGGTGCGCGCGTGCTGTTGCTGGGCGCCGGCGGCGCGGCACGTGGAGCACTGTTGCCATTGTTGGAACAGAAGCCGGCGCAATGCACAATTGCCAATCGCACGCCGGCGCGTGCAGAGCAGCTCGCTCAGGAGTTCGCCAGCCATGGTGAGCTGAGCGCCTGTTCCTTCGAGGACGCGCGCGCACCTTTCGATGTCATCATCAACGCGACCTCGGCTAGCCTCGCCGACGACTTGCCGCCACTTGCTCCCGTGGTGTTCGCAAAGGATTGCCTTGCCTACGACATGATGTATGCAAAGGAACCGACGGTATTCCTGCGCTTTGCCGCCGACCACGGTGCGCATGTACGCGACGGGCTGGGCATGCTGGTCGAACAGGCCGCCGAGTCGTTCCGCATCTGGCGCGGCGTCCAGCCGCAAACCGCGCCGGTGTTCGAGCTGCTGCGCGCGCGCCTTCAAGCATGAAGCGCGTCGTGCGCAAGCTTCTGCTGTGGGCAGTGCTGGCGCCGCTTGCGCTGGTGCTGATGCTGCAGCTCTATTACCTGATCCAGATACTCTGGTGGACCCAGTTCAATCCGCGCTCGACCAGCTTCATGGACCAGCAGCTTGCTTCGCTGCGCGAACGTAATCCGAAAGCCGAACTCAAGCACAAGTGGGTGCCCTACGACCGGATCTCGAATCATCTGAAACGCGCCATTATCGCGGCCGAAGACGCGAACTTTTCCAGTCATGACGGCATTGACTGGATCGCACTGCAAAAGGCTTACGAGAAGAATCAGCGTCGCGGCAGGGTTGTCGCCGGCGGTTCGACCATCACCCAGCAATTGGCGAAGAACCTGTTCCTGTCCGGCGAGCGCAGCTACCTGCGCAAGGCGCAGGAAGTGGCGATTACGTACATGCTGGAAGCAGTGATGAGCAAGGAGCGCATCTTCGAGATCTATCTGAACGTTGCCGAATGGGGCGTGGGCGTATTCGGCGCCGAGGCCGCCGCGCGTCACCACTTCGGCGTATCTGCTGCCTCCTTGTCGCGCTACCAGGCCGCACGCCTGGCGGTGATGCTGCCCAAGCCGCGTTTCTACGACAAGAATCGTGGCTCGACTTATCTGTCGCGACGCACCGACCTGATCCTGCGTCGCATGACGGCCGCAGAACTGCCTTGAGCGAGGGCTCTAGCACCATCGCTTTCGCGCCCCTTGAACTTGCTAGCACTGGTCGATGTCAGTACACTTGCGCTGGCTTTTTTTCGTCCAAGGAGAGACCCGCTTGGGGAGTCCCAGTACAACTTGTCCGCCGTCTTGCGACGGCCGATTGACGAGCTAGCGCGCATCCTTCCTTTTCGCGCCCGCTCGTCCCAGGGCGGGCGTGTCCAACCATCTGCATGGCGACATTCCCGTGATTCGATTTCCCGCGGCAGCACCGCGGTGAGGCTGGCGCCTTCGCATGCGCGCGGCCGGGAGAACGCATGATCAATGTATTCGTACTGCAGAACGGCCGCCTGAACCAGGTCTACATCGAAACGCGCGCTGACCTGGAGAGCCTTTCGCCCGTCTGGGTCGATCTGACCGATCCAACCGACGAGCAGCGCGCCTGGGTCAAGAGCATTTACGGCGTGACGATGCCGGGCGAAGACGAAGTCAAGGATATCGAAGCCTCGGCCCGCTATTACGAAGCGGAGAACGGCGATTTGCACCTGCGTACCGACTTCTTGCTGGAAGAAGAAGACGGGCCTTCGCGCACGGTGACCGTCGCCTTCATCCTCGCGCGAAACATGCTGTTTTCCGTGCATTCGCACGATTTGCCGATCTTTCGTCTGGTGCGCATGCGCGCGCGTTCGCGTCCGGGTTCAATCGAGGATTACAAGGACGTGCTGCTGGATCTGTACGCGACCGACGCCGAGTATTCGGCCGATGCGCTGGAAGGGATTTACCAGACGCTGGAGGAAGTCAGTGGCAGCGTGCTGAAAAAGGAAATCACCGACGAGGACGCGGCTGTTGCCCTGAACGCGATTGCTCACGAAGAGGACTTGAACGGCCGCATACGCCGCAACATGATGGATACACGTCGCGCGGTCAGCTATCTGATGCGCGGACGCCTGCTCAGCGCAGACCAGTTCGAGGAGGCACGCCAGATCCTGCGCGACATCGAATCGCTGGATGGGCACACGGCCTTCCTGTTCGACAAGATCAACTTCCTGATGGATGCCACGGTCGGCTTCATCAACATCAACCAGAACAAGATCATCAAGATCTTCTCGGTCGCGTCGGTGGCCTTCCTGCCGCCGACGCTTGTTGCCTCGATCTACGGCATGAATTTCCGCGCGATGCCGGAGCTGGATTGGAGCTTCGGCTATCCGATGTCGATCGGGCTGATGCTGCTGTGTGCGCTCACGCCATTCTGGTATTTCCGCAAGCGCGGATGGTTGAAATGAGGTTTCCTCTGTTTTTCGTTTTCCAACGCCCCGGCATTGTGCTGCGAGTTCGCTCCCGTTTTGAAAGCGGATCCAGTTCTACAAATACCGTCTTGGGCGCCATGTAACCGAGCGTTGAATGCAGCCGCTTTCCGGCAAGTTGTGCTGCTGTCTGTGGTCGCCCTGAGGCGGCGCTTGTGCCTGGCTCGAATATCGTTCTTACCCATAATCCGCTCAACACGCGTATGACCCGCTGCGAAACCGCGCCGGTGCAATTGCAATTCCGTGTCATGCGCGGACCGCTCGACCGATGCTCAATTGCTGGCGCTGCTTCACGCCATCCATTCGCGCAATAAAAAACCCGCCTGTAGAACAGGCGGGTTGGGGAAGAAGAGGCAGTCCAGCGGCCTCGTCGCGGGCGATCAGTGCTGCCAGATCGCTGCGTGGTTGCTGTTGCCGGATTGGCTGATCGATGCAATGTGCCCGTCGCCGTTCTGCTGGATGGCAGCGGTATTACGCG
>DATBUE010000097.1:0-2710 GCA_036516375.1 Noviherbaspirillum sp.
TTCCTCTGGGTGATGCCGAGGCGCGCGAGTGGAAGAGGGTTCTGCTCAGTGATGAGGATGGCTTCATGCAGCATTTGCGTGAGCTGCGCAAGGGGAAACCGGGCCCGCGCGGAGGCAAGCAATGAACGTCTCCAATCCCCAAGCCATCCTGGTACTGCCGCGCCTGCGCGTGCAGAACGTCAACGCCATCTCCAGCCCGCTAACGCACGGCTTTCCATCCATTACCGCTTTCACCGGGCTGATGTGGGCGCTGGAACGCAAACTGTCCCAAGCCGGCATCCCCTTGCACCTGCACGAAGTGGGCGTGATCTGCCACCACCACCAGGAGCAGGTCACGCAAGGTTATGTACGCACCTTCAACCTCACGCGCAACCCGGTCGACAAGGACGGCAGCACGGCCGCAATCGTGGAAGAAGGGCGCATTCACCTGGAAATCACGCTGGTCTTTTCCATATCGGAGAAGCGCGTGCAGGGTGCCATTCCTTCGCTCGTCCAGGGCGCCGAAGAGCAAATGGCGCTATGGGCCAGGGATGCGGGAGAAATCCTGTCGCAGATGCGTGTGGCGGGAGGGACGCTGTTGCCGTCGCGCCCCATGCCTGGCACGCGCGTGCGTCCCTGGATAGCGGTACTGCCCGAAGACGCACAAGCGCGTGCCGACCAGTTCCGCATCTGGCGGCGCCAATGGCTGCCCGGATTCGCCCTGGTAGGACGTGAAGACCTTCTCGCCAAACGACTCACCGAACTGCGCAAAACGAAACCGGACACTTCGCTGCTGGATGCGTGGCTGCATGCCGCACGCTTCAACTACGAAGCCGTGAAGCCCGAGGAAGGCCAGCCGCAGCCTGCCGAGGGAAAGGTGCAATGGGCTGATCCGTGGCGCGGCAAAGGCAGCGGCTGGGTCGTGCCGATCCCTGTCGGCTATGCAGCCCTGTCGCAGCGTCACGAAGCGGGCACGGTGCAGAACGCGCGAGACGAAACGACACCGCTGCGCTTCGTCGAATCGGTGTACTCGCTGGGCGAGTGGATCAGCCCGCATCGGCTGGCAATGCCGGAGCAGATGTTGTGGCGCGCGGAAGTCGATGAAGACAAAGGGCTGTACCGCTGCCGCAGCGGCTATACGCCCAGCGAATCCGTCGCCGAAGAAGCCGAAGAGGACGATGACGAAGACACCTACGCATACAGCTAAGGCGCATCGCGCATTCCTGCCATTCAGATATTGCAAATTTCAAAAGGATTGAAAACCATGTCGAACACCCTCAAGACCGCATCCGTTCTGGCTTTCGAGCGCAAGCTGGACCCATCCGACGCAAGCTTTCATGCAGGCCGCTGGGAAGAGCAGGAAGCCTCCCTCACTTGGCCTGCCGTGAAGGTGCGCGAGAAATCCGTGCGCGGCACCATCTCCAACCGGCTGAAAGCCAAGGACCAAGACCCCGCCAAGCTGGATGCGGCGATTGAAAATCCCAACCTTCAAACCGTGGACGTGGCCGCGCTGCCTGCCGATGCCGACACGCTCAAGGTGCAGTTCACGTTGCGTGTATTGGCCGGAGCGGGTGTGCCTTCGGCCTGCAACAGCGCTGACTACCAAGCCAAGCTCGCTGAGACTGTGCAGGCATATACGCAGACCCATGGCTTTAATGAACTCGCAGAGCGCTATGCAGCGAACCTGGCGAACGGGCGCTTCTTGTGGCGCAACCGTATTGGCGCGGAGAAGGTGCAGGTGCAGGTGGCCCAACTCAAGGATGGCAAGCCCGAGCAGTCGTGGTCGTTTGACGCGTTGGCTTATGGCTTGCGTTCCCTCGATGCCGTCGACGAGAAGGTGAAATCCTTGGGGGCAGTGATCGCGGATGGTTTGGCGGGAAAAGCGCACGTACTGCTGCAGGTGACGGCCTTTGTGCGCTTGGGGGCAGGGCAGGAAGTGTTCCCTTCGCAGGAGCTGATTCTTGAAAAGGACAAGCGAAAGAGCAAGACGCTGTACAAAATCGGCGAAGTCGACAAGCAGATTGCGGCCATCCACTCCCAGAAGATCGGTAATGCCGTGCGCACGATCGACACCTGGTACGAAGGCGCGCACGAGTTGGGGCCGATCGCCGTGGAGCCCTATGGCTCGGTGACCACGCAAGGCAAGGCTTATCGTCAACCCAAGCAAAAGCTGGATTTCTACACCCTGCTGGACGACTGGCTGCTGAAGGACAAGGTTCCAGCGGTAGAGCAGCAGCATTTCGTGATGGCCGTGTTGATCCGCGGCGGCGTGTTTGGCGATGCGAGCTGATAGCCATGACAACGCACTACATCGACATCGTCCTTCTCCCGGACCCCGAATTCAGCCACGCCCATCTGCTGGGAGCATTGGTGGCGAAGCTACATCGCGCTTTGGTGCAATTGCAGGCCAGCGACATCGGGGCGAGCTACCCACAGCACCAGATGCGCCCGCGCACCTTGGGTAATGTGCTGCGCTTGCATGGGACAGAACATGCCTTACAACGGCTAATGGAGCTGCCATGGCTTACCGGCATGCGTGACCATGTGCGAGTGGCTGAGGTTGCACCAGTGCCGCCCACCAGCTCCCATCGCGTCGTGCTGCGCCGGCAGTTCAAGACCAATGCCGAACGATTGCGCCGCCGTCGCATGCGTCGCAAGGGAGAGACTGCAGAACAGGCTTTCACGGCTATTCCCGACAGCGTGGAAAGGCGGCCGGATTTGCCATACGTGC
>DATBUE010000098.1:0-4214 GCA_036516375.1 Noviherbaspirillum sp.
GTTATCCGTTTGGCTCGTGGCGGCGCAAAAAAGCGCCCGTTCTTCAACATCGTTGCAACCGACTCGCGCAACCGTCGCGATGGCCGTTTCATCGAGCGCATCGGCTTCTACAACCCGATGGCTTCGGGCGCTGAAGTCGGCCTGAAGATCACCGCGGACCGTCTGGCCTACTGGCAAGGCGTTGGCGCACAACTGTCGCCGACCGTTGCTCGCCTGGTTGCCCAGCAGAAGCCGGCTGCCTAAGTAAGTTTTTCCTGGTTTGAGCGATTTGGCTGCAAGCGGGGCGCAAGCCCCCGACGACCTGACCCAGGTCGGGTATGTTTCTGGCGCCTACGGCATTGCCGGCGCCATCCGCGTCACCCCGTTCTCGGTGGATGCGGATGCTTTGCTGAACGTGAAAACCTGGTGGCTCGACAAGCCGAGCCTGCGGTCCGTCACCGTGCGGACCGCGAAGATGCATGGCGGCGACGTGGTCGCCACCCTGGTCGGGATGAGTGACCGCAACCTGGCGGAGGCGCTGAAAGGCGCAGCCGTCCATGTGTCGCGCAGTCAGTTTCCCGAGCTTGAGGAAGACGAGTATTACTGGAGTGACCTGATCGGCATGGATGCGGTCAACCTGCAGGGCGAAGCCCTGGGCAAGGTGATCGACATGATGAGCAACGGCGCGCAATCGATCCTGCGCATCGCGCCCGTCCCTGATCCGGCAGCCAGCGACAAGGCGCCCGAGCGTCTCGTAGAGCGCCTGGTTCCGTTCGTGGACCAGTTCGTGAAAACCGTCGACCTGAAAGCAAGACAGATTACCCTGGATTGGGGTCTCGACTTTTGATCCCTCCAACCCGAAGCGAGGTCCCGATGCAGTTCGACGTCGTGAGCTTGTTTCCCGAGATGTTTGCCGCATTGACGCAGTCGGGCGTGACCCGGCGCGCTTTCGAGCAGGAACGCTGGGGCCTGAAGCTGTGGAATCCGCGCGATTTCACCCAGGACCGCCACCGCACCGTGGATGACCGCCCGTATGGCGGCGGCCCCGGGATGGTGATGCTGGCGAAGCCGCTCGAGGCGACGATCAATGCGGCCAAGGCGCGCCAGGCCGAACTCGGCTTGCCCGCGCCGCGCGTGGTGTTCATGTCGCCGCAAGGCAAACCGCTGACGCACGAACGCGTGATGGCGCTGAAGGACGAGCCCGGTCTCGTCATCCTCTGCGGCCGTTACGAAGCCGTCGATCAGCGCTTGCTGGACCGTGTCGTCGACGAAGAGATTTCCCTCGGCGACTTCGTGCTCTCCGGCGGCGAATTGCCGGCGATGGCCTTGATGGATGCGGTGGTGCGACAATTGCCCGGTGTGCTGGGCGACGATGCTTCGGCAGTCGAAGACAGTTTCGTCAACGGCCTGCTCGATTCGCCGCACTACACCCGTCCCGAAGTGTACGAAGGCGTAGCGGTGCCGCCGGTTTTGATGGGTGGCAACCACGCAGAGATTACCAAGTGGCGCCGCCAGCGCATGCTGGAGGCGACCGCGAAGAAACGTCCGGAATTGCTGGATGCGGCGCGCAAGGCGGGCCGCTTGAGCGCAGCCGACGAAAAGTTCTTGGCCACGCTCTCTGTTTGAGGGCAGGCCGGAAAAAGGCACCGATCCTGGTGCAAGACCTGCGGGCATGTTGCCCGTGCGTTCAACCCCATCCTCTACTGGGCAAACAGTACAGCGCCAGCAAGATGGTTTTTGGAGTCATAAGAAATGAACCTGATTCAGCAACTCGAGCAGGAAGAAATCGCGCGCCTCGGCCGCAACATTCCTGAATTCGCACCTGGCGACACCGTGATCGTCAACGTCAACGTCGTCGAAGGCAACCGCAAGCGCGCCCAGGCATACGAAGGCGTCGTCATCTCGCGTCGCAACCGTGGCCTGAACTCGAACTTCATCGTTCGCAAGATCTCGTCGGGCGAAGGCGTGGAACGTACGTTCCAGCTGTACTCCCCGCTGATCGCTTCGATCGAAGTCAAGCGCCGCGGCGACGTTCGTCGTGCGAAGCTGTACTACCTGCGTGAGCGTTCGGGCAAATCGGCACGTATCAAAGAGAAACTGCCGCAGCGCCGCGTCGCTACCACCGCTGCCGCTGAGTAATAGCGTCTGTGGAATGAAAAAGGCATCCTTCGGGATGCCTTTTTCTTTTTGATTCTTCCTTTTTGTTTAAAGGAAATATTTTTGGCCAAGCTGCTTCTCGATCCAACCCGCCTGCCGGTCGATGCCATCGCCGGCGAACCGCCGGTCGACCCGGCGCTCCTCACCGCGGCGCGCCTGCGCACGCGTTTTGCCGAGGCGCGCCGCGCCTGGGACCCCGAAACCGCGGAGGAAACGCCTTTCCAGCCTGGCCTGACGCTGCGCCGCGCCGCCGTCCTGGTGCCCCTGGTCGATCGCCCCGCGGGCTTGACCGTGCTGTTGACCCAGCGCACCGCGCATTTGACCAGCCACGCCGGCCAGATCAGCTTCCCGGGCGGACGCGCCGAAGAAATCGATTCGTCGCCGATCGAGACCGCACTGCGCGAATCGGAAGAGGAGATCGGCCTGCACCGCCGCCACGTCGAGATCGTCGGCGTGCTGCCGGAATACGTGACCGCCAGCGCCTACCGGGTGCGCCCGGTGGTCGCCCTGGTGACGCCGCCGTTCGAGCTGCGCGCAGACCCCAACGAAGTGGCCGAGATCTTCGAGGTGCCCCTTGGCTTCCTGATGAACGGCGCCAACCACCAGCGCATGTCCTTCGAGCTGCCGGAAGGGGCGGGGCGGCGCAGCTTCTATGCCATGCCCTACGAGCGCTTCTTCATCTGGGGGGCGACTGCGGGCATGTTGCGGAACCTGTTCCATTTCATCCGCGCTTAGCGCCCAGCAAAGTCTCCATGGCGGCGTTGCGTTGTCTTGCCTTACTAGCGTCCTGTCTTCGACCATGCGCCTTGCCCTGAAGGCCGTGTTGGGCGCGCCGATTCTTTCACGCGCTTGATGCTTTTGCTTCACAGTTAGTTACCAGTCCGGATTTGATTATGGCCCGCGTCTGCGCTATCGTAGCGGGCAGCGTAGTGTTGCCATAACAAAAGAAGGATTTGCATGACATTTTTTTCCATTCTGTGCGCCCTGCTGATCGAGCAGTTGAAGCCCCTGCGCGCGGATAACCAGGTCTACGGCGGCATCAAGACGCTCGCGATGCGCATCGAAGGCTGGTTCAATGCCGGCGAGCCGAAAAATGGCCGCATGGGATGGATCCTGATGATGCTGGTGCTGGTCCTGCCGGTCGCCATCGTCTACTGGGTGCTGCAGTACTACGGCCTGGTCTTTCTTGCCTTTGCCTGGAATGTCATCGTCGTCTACCTGACGCTGGGTTTCCGTCACTACAGCCATTACTTCACCTCGATCCAGCTGGCCCTGAACCAGGGCGACGAAGCCACCGCCCGTTCCCTGCTGGCGGAGTGGACGCGGCTCGACACGGTCGGCATGGATGCCCAGGAAATCGCCCGCATCGCCGTCGAAAAATCGCTCATTACCACGCATCGCAGCGTGTTCGGCGTGTTTTTCTGGTTCCTGATGCCGGGCGGGCCGGCCTGCGCGGTGCTGTACCGCGTATCCGAATACCTGGCGCGCGCGTGGAACGAGCCCGAGCACATGCGCAACGAAGCCTTCGGCCAGTTCGCCGCCAAGGCCTTCTACTGGATCGACTGGATCCCGGTGCGCCTGACCGCGATCGCCTTTGCCGTGGTCGGCAATTTCGAGGATGCCATCTACGCCTTGCGCAACTTCGCCAACCGCTGGGCCGACGAGTCGCGCGGCATCATCCTGGCCGCCGGCGGCGGCGCCATGGGCGTGCGCCTGGGCACGCCTCAGGAAAACGCGCCGCAACTGTTGCCGGCCGATGCGGCGACGGTGGATTTGTCCGATGTCGAGACCGATGTGTTGCCCGGCGAAGAGCCGAGCCTGCGCGCACTGCAAAGCACGGTGGGACTTGTCTGGCGCGCCCTGATATTATGGATGATCCTGCTGCTGCTGCTCTCCAGCGTCGTCTGGTTAGGTTAGGCCAGGCGCCAGGAAACGCTGCCATGACGGCGCGGCAAGGCTGCGCCGTACCAGCGCATTGTCGCCGACAATGCGCCTTCGCCCGGGTCTTTGGCCGGGGACTGCGGTCCCGCGGCCTAAAGTTGTCGAGTCAAGACTCGTCCCCAGGTCTTCTATAAGAT